>USFO01000005.1 GCA_900553955.1 uncultured Oscillospiraceae bacterium | reverse complement strand
CGAGTATTGCGACAGGGTGTAACAAAAGCCTTAAAGTACCAATAGAGTTTGGTGAAACTACAATTTTTGCGCCAATTATTTCTTGCGCAAGAGAACCGCGAGGGAACGAGGATACGCAGTTCGGATATTGTTACCATAATCCGGATGCGAGTAACAATCTCTTCACTTCCTAACCCCTAATATTGTGCCCTGCCCCGTCGGGGCAGGGCATTTTTCTCTAATACACCTCTTATAATGAAGGAGGATTTCGCTATGGCGAACAAAAAAGCAAAGCGTGCGCCAAAGGCGCTCAATATCGCGCTGGTGGTGCTCGGCGCGGCGATAATCGGGTTTGCGGCATGGGCTGTTGCGAACGCTGTCGGCGCCGAAAAGCAGCCGGAGGACATTTTGAACAGCGGAAATATTGTTATTGAGCCTGTGGAGGCGCCGGAAATTGAGGATAAAGCCTTTATGGACGGGCTTGTTACCGTGGAAAAGGTCGGCCGCTACGCCGGAATTTTCGTTGAAGACGGCAGCGACGAAATAGTTTCCGATGTTTTCGCAATAACCGTTGTGAACAATTCCGACAAAATGCTGCAATATGCTCAGGTCGTTATCACCTGCGGCGGCGAGGAGTACACCTTTGATATGAGCACCATACCCGCCGGTGCTCGTGCTCAAGTGCTCGAAAAGAACAAAAAAGCCCTCCCGGAGGATCTTTCCGGTGCTCAAACGGTGCTCACCACCGTGACGGAGTTCCAGGAAGCGCCGTCCACATACCCGGAGGTGTTTGAGCTTACACCTTTTGAATACTCTGTAAATATTAAAAATATATCCAAAAGTGACATAAGCGGCGATGTGTATGTGTACTACAAAACCAAGGTCGGCGACCTGTATATGGGCGGAATAACCTATCGCGCAAAGGTGACTGACCTTGCCGCGGGCGAAGAAAAAAGCGCATATGCAAGCCATTTTTACGGCAGCGACAGCGAAATTTTGTTTGTGACCTATGCTAAGTGAGTTTTACGAATTAGGCGGAACGCTTTTCCGCATAGATTCCGAAGAACCGCTGCTTGAATCGAAGTACACCGCGCCTTTTGTCTGCGCCGGAACAAAAACGCCGGATTTTGTTATAACCGTGGGGTATTCCGGCGAAAAAATGCAGAATGGCTTTTCAACCGCGAACCGAAGCGGCAGCAGCGTTAGGATTGAGTTTGCCGAAAGTTACAGAGGAAAAATTTCTGCGAAGAACGCCCTTGAGGAGTCGGGGATTTTCCGTATGCTCGCCGAGCACGGCGGAGTGGTGCTCCATTCCTCGTACATAATCACGCAGCGGAGCGAAGCCTTGCTTTTCTCGGCGCCCAGCGGCACAGGAAAAAGCACCCAGGCGGAGCTTTGGCGCAGCTACGCCGGAGCAAAGGTTATAAATGGCGACAGGGCGCTTGTTAAAGCGGAAAACGGCGTTACCGCAAACGGAATACTGTTTTCGGGAACCTCCGGAATAAGCGAAAATGTAACTGCACCCCTGCGCGCGATCGTGCTTTTGCGCCAGTCGGAGAAAAATGAAATCCGCTCCGTTTCCGGCAAGGAGGCATTTATGCGGCTGCTGCCCCAGTGCTCGTACTACCCCGATGAAGAAGAAAATCTTCGGATTGTAACAGGTATTCTGGCGGAGATAATTTCCGCCGTGCCGGTATATGATTTCGGCTGTGTGCCGGACGAAAGCGCGGTTTCTGCGCTCAGTGAGGTGCTTTATGGAAAATAACAACACAGAGCCCATGCTCTCCCGCTATCTGCACTCAAAGGGCTGCAAGCTGGGGCTGCCGGTTTCCGGCAACTTCGAGCTTACTCCGCGATGCAATTTTAACTGCAAAATGTGCTATGTTCACCTCTCGGAGGAGGAGCAGCGCCGCCGGGGAAAGGAGCTTTCCGCCGATGAATGGCTTGCCATTGCGGAAAAAGCGCGGGATGCGGGCATGGTTTTTCTGCTGCTCACCGGCGGCGAGCCGCTTGTGCGGCAGGACTTCCGCTATCTTTTGGCGGAGCTTAAAAAAATGGGGCTTATGGTTTCGGTAAACAGCAATGCTTCGCTGATAAACGGCGATTGGCTTGAGTTTTTTAAGAGCGAGCCGCCGTTCCGCTTCAACATAACCCTATATGGCGCGAGCAACGAAGCCTATGAGCGGCTTTGCGGTCGTCCCGCCTTCGATAGGGTGGTGAAAAATATCCGCGCCCTTAAGGAAATCGGCATCGGAGTCAAGCTGAATGTTTCCCTTACGCAGTACAACGCCGCCGATATGGAAAAAATATACGAAATTGCGGAGGAGCTCGGCGTTCCCATGCAGCTTGCCACCTATATGTTCCCGCCCATTCGCCGGGATGAGGAGCTTGTGGGGCAGAACGACAGATTTACCGCCGAGGAAGCGGCGCATTACAGCGTGGAATGGGATAAGCTGCGCTTCGACGGCGAGCAGTTCCAAAGGAGAGCGGAGGCAATTCGGGACGGAATTTGTCTTCCTGCGGAGGACGTTTGCGACGGCGCTCCTGGGGAGGGCATTATGTGCCGCGCCGGACGAAGCTCCTTCTGGATAAACTGGCAGGGAGATATGACCCCCTGCGGAATGATGACGGAGCCTGCGGTTTCCGTGCCGGAGCTGGGCTTTGACGAGGCTTGGGAGCGCACAAAATCCGCCGCCGCAGCCATAAGGCTGCCCTCGGAGTGTGTTTACTGCAAATACAAAAACGCCTGTCACGCCTGCGCCGCCATGTGTGTTACGGAGACCGGCAGGTTCGACAAACGCCCGGATTATGTTTGCAGAATGACCGAAAAATCCGTTCAACTGACCCTTGACGAATACGAAAAGAGGAAGAAAAGTGAAGATTAAAAAGGAGCTTATCAAGCGAAATATCGCCGGCGACGTAATTTTGGTTCCCGTGGGCAGCGCTTCGCTGGATCTAAAGGGGCTTATCACCCTGAACGAGGCGGCGGAGGTTATTTGGGACGCGCTTCCCGAAGCAGAGTCCGCAGACGACCTTGTAAAAGCCATTACAGAGGTTTACGACGTGGACGCCGAAACGGCGGCGCAGGATGTCAATGCGCTGCTTGAAAAGCTACGCGAGCTTGATATTATTTGATGCAAATGGGGCTGCCGAAAGCGGCCCCATTCGTAAAATTCACAAAAGCTTAATAAAAAAGCCGTATTTTTGAAACGGCGAGAGAATATAATCTATTCTTAACACAGCGGCTTGCAAATAAAAGAAGAAAGGAGATGAGAACTTGGTGACTTTCGATGAAATCAAAAACAACGAAGCAATCAATACCTACATCAGGAAGGCAGATCAGACCCTAAGCGAGCTTGGATTTACCGAGCATAACTTTGCCCACGTGGGAATTGTCGCGGAAAACGCGAGCTATATTATGGAAACTCTCGGATATTCCGAGCGCGAGGTGGAGCTTGTGAAAATCGCAGCGTACCTCCATGATATCGGCAACCTTGTGAACAGGGTGGACCATTCCCAAAGCGGCGCCGTTATGGCGTTCAGAATTCTTGATAATCTGCATATGCCAGCAGAGGAAATTTGCGACATAGTTGCCGCCATCGGCAACCACGATGAAGGCACCGGACGCCCGATTAGCCCTATGGCTGCAGCGCTTATTTTGGCGGATAAATCCGACGTTCGCAGAAGCCGTGTTCGCAATAACGACCCGGCAACCTTTGATATTCACGACCGTGTGAACTACTCCGTAAAGAAAGCGGAGCTGAAAATCAACGAAAACCACACCCTGATAAAGCTCAAGCTGAGCGTAGATACCCGCTACGGTTCCGTTATGGATTATTTTGAAATCTTTATGAACCGTATGGTGCTTTGCCGCAAGGCGGCGGAGAGGCTTGGACTCCAGTTCAAGCTGATGATTAACGAACAGCAGCTTATTTGAAAGGACCGCGTTTGCGGTCCTTTTGCTTTGTTTTAGGTGGCTGCGTGCTCAAAGCACGCTTATTTTTTTGCGAAGTATTGACAAGTAAACTTGGCAGTGCTATAATTATGACAAGAAAACTTGGCAAGGAGGCGATAGAATGAACAGAGAAGAAATTTTGGAAAGAAGCCGAAAAGAGCATAAGAACAGAGATTTGGCGGAAATGGAAGTGGTATATAAAGCGAGTGTCCATGCGGCAAGAGTGGGAGCGCTTATATGCTGCGTGCTTTCCCTGCTGTCCTCGGTGCTTGCGCGAACGATGATTTACAGCCCGTGGGTCATATATTTCAGCATTATAACCACACAGTGGCTTATTCGCTACATTAAAATGAAGCGAAAGAGCGATTTGGCACTGACGGCGGTATTTTTCGTGCTTGCGGTTTTGTCGTTTGCGGGATTTATCGGCCGCCTTTTGGAGGCGCGGGTATGAACGAAGAACTAAAGCTGAAAAACCGCCTGAAGGAAGCGCGCGCCGAGGCAAATCTCTCTCAAGCACAGCTTGCGGAGATGGTGGGAGTTTCGCGGAACACCATAAGCTCCATAGAAACGGAGCAGTTCAGCCCCACGGCAAAGCTTGCGCTTATTCTCTGTATTGCTTTGAATAAAAAATTTGAAGAGCTTTTTTACTTCGAGGAGGCTTAGCATGGATGAAATAATACTTCTTGTGATGGGGCTGCTCATATCGGCTATGGGAATTGTAAATATATGCGGAAATGTGAGCACCATTCATTCCTACAACCGCAGAAAAGTAGCGGAGGAGGATATTCCGAAATACGGCAGAGCGGTTGGCATCGGAACGCTTATAATCGGAGCGTCCCTTGTGGCGGCGTATGTGCTGACGCTGTTTGAGTGTGATATGGCGGAATATGTAATTATTCCCGCCGCGGCGGTAGGACTCGGCTTTATTATATACGGTCAAATAAAGTATAACAAAGGGATTTTCTGAAGCAAAAGCGAAAATTGCTGATAAAAACGACTGCGTGCTTTGAGCACGCAGTCGTTTTTGCATATTTATAACTGAAGCTCCGCCGAAATGCGGCTTTCGCAAAATTACATTCCCCAGATTTTCTCGCAGTATTCCTTCACGGTGCGGTCGACGAAAAATTCGGGTGCGGCGGCGATATTCATAAGGCTCATTTTGAACCAGTGCTGCTCGTCGCGGAAAATGCGGTCGGCTTCGTCCTGAATATCCATATAGCTGCGGAAATCCGCCGCCGCCATATAGCGGTCGTCGCCGGAGATCATATTCGCAAGGTCGGAGAAATCCTCTCCGGCGATGCCATGGCGCATACGGTCGAGGACGGCGCGAAGCTCTCCGTCGGCATTTATAAAATCGAAGGGGCTGTAACCGCGGCGGCGCAGGTCGCGAACCTCGTCGATGCTCATACCGAAGCGCATGAAGTTTTCCTCGCCCACGGCGTCGAGAATTTCTATGTTCGCACCGTCCAAGGTTCCCACGGTGACGGCGCCGCCGAGCATAAGCTTCATATTTCCGGTACCGGAGGCCTCCGTTCCCGCAAGGGAAATCTGTTCGGAAATATCCGCCGCGGGCATAAGCAGCTCGGAGGCGGTAACGCTGTAATTTTCCATAAAGCAAAGGCGCAGTCTGCCGTAGTTCGGATTTTCCGAAAGCTCCTTGCCTATGCACCAAATAAGCTTGATTATGCGCTTCGCAATATAGTAGCCGGGGGCGGCCTTTGCACCAAAAATAAAGGTGCGGGGGCAAATATCCGCATTGGGGGTTGCGTCAAGGCGGTTCATCAGCGCAATAATACGCATGGCGTTGAGGTGCTGGCGCTTGTACTCGTGAAGGCGCTTTGCCTGAACGTCGAAAATCGAGGACGGGTCAAGCAGCTTGCCGCAGACATCGAAGCTCTGCGCCGCAAAAATCTCCTTACGCAGGCGCTTGACGGAGGCAAGCTCGCTGAGCACGGCGTAATCATCGGCGTGATTTTTGAGCATGCTCATTTTTTTGTAGTCGTGCTCAAAATCTTCACCGGAATATTTCTTCACAAAGGCGGTAAGCTCCGGGTTCGCGCAGCAGAGCCACCTCCGCGCGGCAATTCCGTTGGTTATGCCGCAGAAGCGTTCCGGAAAAGCCTTATACATGGTGGAGAAAACGCTGGTTTCCATGACCTTGACATGGTGCGCCGAAACGCCGTTTATGCTGTGGCAGCAGTAAACGCAGAGGTTCGCCATATATATCTGATTGCCGCTGATAATCGCCATGCGCTCAATATCCTCGGCGGAAAAGCCTCTCCTGCCGAGATATTCCCGCTCGCGGCGGTCAAGCTCCTTCACAATGGTGAAAATTCGGGGCAGTAGCGCACTGAACATGGGCAAATCCCAGTGCTCAAGCGCCTCCGGCAGAACAGTGTGGTTTGTATAGCTGAAAAGACGGCGGCAAAGCTCCTCGGCGTTTTCCCAAGTGAAGCCGCATTCGTCAAGCAGCACCCGCATAAGCTCCGGAATGGCAAGGGTGGGGTGGGTGTCGTTGATATGAACGGCGGCCTTCTCCGGCAGGTTTTCCAAGGTGCCGTATTTGGCAAGGTGGCGGCGAACTATGTCCTGAATGGTGGCGCAGCAGAGGAAATACTGCTGTTTGAGGCGAAGCAGCTTGCCCTCCGGATGACTGTCATTGGGGTAGAGAATGGAGCTTATGGCGCGAGCCATAGCCGCCTTGCGGAAAGCCTCGGGATAAAGTCCCCGGTTAAACAAATCCATATCCGGCAGGGGAGATTCCGCCCGCCAAAGCCGGAGCTTCGACACATTTTTCGCACCGAAGCCGGGAACAAGTATATCATAGGGAACGGCCTTGACGGTTTCGCAGTTTTTCATCACCACATGGTGGAAGCCGTCGTGCCAGGATTCCTCGATTTCTCCGCCGAAGGTTACATCAACAGCCTTTTCCGCCTGTTCGGAAAGCCAAACCTTTCCGCCGGGAAGCCAATCATCGGGCTTTTCGGTCTGCCAGCCCTCGCAAAGCATTTGGCGGAAAACGCCGTATTCGTAACAGATGGAATAGCCCATGGCGGGCTTGCCGATGGTGGCAAGTCCGTCAAGGAAGCAGGCGGCAAGCCGCCCCAAGCCCCCGTTGCCAAGACCTGCGTCAGGCTCCTGCTCGTAGATTTTTTCCGGGGAAACTCCCAGGGAGGAAAGCGCCGCTTCAAAAGCGTCCTTTATGCCGAGATTGTAAAGGTCGTTGCGCAGGGAACGTCCCATCAGAAACTCCATTGACAAGTAGTAAACCTGCTTGTCACCGTGATAGGTCTGCTTGGAGCTTTGCTGTGCCAAAAGATACCGCACCGCGGTCGCCGCCGCGGAATATATATGGGAAAGCTCCGCTGTTTCGGGGGTTTCGTTAAAGTCGTCTCGCAGAACCTCGACTATTTTGGTACGGCAAAAATCAACGCTTTGCATTTTTGACGCCTCCTTTGATTGATAAATATATTATATTACAAATTTTCCGATATGGCAATAAAAAAAGCGTTCCAAAGAAAAACTTCGGAGCGCTTTTGCATAAATATGCGATTAGTCTCTGACTTTGTCGTCGATTTCGCGGCGAAGCTTTGCAATAACCTCATCCACGGACATGGCGCCGAGGTTTTCGCCCTTTCTGTTACGAACGGAAGCAGCGTTTTCGTTCTGTTCACGCTCGCCGATTACGAGCATGTACGGAGTCTTTTGAAGCTGTGCTTCGCGGATTTTGAGCTTCATGGTTTCGTTGCGGAGGTCTGCCTCTACGCGGATGCCTGCGGCGTCAAGGCGGTCGCGAACTTCCTGAGCATAGTCGTTGAAGGCGTTGGAAATCGGGATGACGGAAACCTGAACAGGAGAGAGCCAAAGCGGGAACGCGCCTGCAAAATGCTCGGTGATAACGCCGATGAAGCGCTCGACGGAGCCGAGAACAACACGGTGAATCATAACCGGGCGGTGTTTTTCGTTGTCTGCGCCGGTATATTCAAGCTCAAAGCGTTCGGGAAGCTGCATGTCGAGCTGAATGGTGCCGCACTGCCAGGTTCTTCCGAGGGAGTCCGCAAGGTGGAAGTCAAGCTTCGGACCGTAGAATGCGCCGTCGCCTTCGTTGATAACATAGTCCTTGCCCATTTCTTTGATGGCGGCTTCGAGGGTTTCGGTGGCAAAATCCCAATCCTTTACATCACCGATATGATCCTCCGGCATGGTGGAAACTTCGATTTGGTAGCTGAGTCCGAACACGGAATACACCTCGTCAAAGAGGCGAACAACGTTTTCGATTTCGTCCTTCATCTGATCCCATGTCATAAAGATATGGGCGTCGTCCTGAGTGAAGCAGCGAACGCGGAAAAGTCCGTGCAGCGCGCCGGAAAGCTCGTGGCGGTGAACCAGACCAAGCTCCGCCATACGCAGGGGCAGGTCGCGGTAGGAATGAGGCTCCAGCTTGTAAACAAGCATACCGCCGGGGCAGTTCATGGGCTTGATTGCAAAGTCGGTGTCGTCAATGACGGTGGTATACATATTCTCTTTATAGTGATCCCAGTGGCCGGAACGCTCCCACAGGGCGCGGTTGAGAATCATAGGGGTGGAAATTTCCACATAGCCGTATCTCTTGTGAACCTCGCGCCAGTATTCAAGCAGGGCGTTGCGAAGAACCATGCCATTGGGGAGGAAGAACGGGAAGCCGGGGCCCTCATCAAGAAGAGCGAACAGACCAAGCTCCTTGCCAAGCTTGCGGTGGTCGCGCTTTTTGGCTTCCTCAATGCGGGTAAGGTAAGCTTCAAGCTCGTCTTTTTTGGTATAGGAAATACCGTAAACGCGCTGGAGAGTTTTGTTCTTTGCGTCGCCGCGCCAATATGCGCTGTTGCACTGGGTAAGCTTGAACGCCTTGATAGTTCCGGTGGACATAAGGTGGGGACCCGCGCAGAGGTCGACAAATTCGCCCTGACGATAGAAAGAAATAACCTCGCCCTCGGGAAGATCCTCGATAAGCTCAACCTTGTAAGGCTCGTTTCTCTCTTTCATAAATGCGATTGCTTCCTCCCTCGGCAGGGTGAAGCGCTCGATTTTTTCGTTTTCCTTGACGATTTTCTTCATTTCCGCTTCAAGCTTTTCAAGCACATCGGGGGTGAAAGGCTCCTCGGAGTCGAAGTCATAGTAGAAGCCCTCGTCAATGGCGGGTCCTATGGTGAGCTTAACGTCCGGGAAAAGGCGTTTTACCGCCTGCGCGAGAACATGAGATGTGCTGTGCCAAAACGCCTTTTTGCCGTAGGGATCGTCAAAGGTGAGAATCTCCACGGTGCAGTCGTTTTCAATGGGGGTGCGAAGGTCGCAGCCCTTGCCGTCGATTTTTGCGGCGCAGGCGACTCTGGCAAGACCGGCGCTGATGCTTTCTGCAATTTGATAGGGGGTGACGCCGTTTTCGTATTCGCGAATATCGTCACGAAGCTGAATTTTTACCATATTATTTTATACCTCCTGTATAATTACGAATTTATTTTACAATATAAAAAGCGCCGAGGCTCCGAACGCAAATAAAAAAAGCTCCGCCCCAAAATAAGGGGCGGGGCATACTTGCTCCACGGTTCCACCCTTGCTTGCACGGGCAAAGCCCATGCGCTCGTCGGTCTGCCTTAACGCGGCAATACGGCCTGTTCGCCGAGGGGCTTACAGACACTCCGGGGGTGGTAAATCGGCGGCTTCAAAAGGCTTTTTTCAGAACAGATGAAAGCCCTCTCTGGTATGAAGCGCAGCTTCTTCTTCCTCATCAGCGTTTTTTAATATATAAGCAATAATATCACAACAAAATGGCGTTGTCAAGCGGTTTTAATCAGTTTTTGAAGAAGAAAGCCACGGTATCGAAATCCGCCGCAACGGTATTGCTCCCATAAAGGCTGTACTGCATATCGCCGTCGAACCATTTTTCGTAAAATACTCCCTCGCCGCAGTCCTTTACGGTATCCGGCTCAACAATATCGCCGAGAAGCCCCTCCGCAGTATAGACGCCGGAAATATCCCCGGCTGATTTTGCCGCGCGAAGAACATATTCTGCGCCGTCCACGGAAAACCTGTATTCGCCAAGCTCCGTTTCGCCGGAAAAAACCGTGTATTTTTCCTCCTCGGCGCCGTCAAGGCTTTTCATAAAGCAGCCTATGCGGGAATTTATCTCATCCGCAGAGGCAACCTCCGTCATGGGATTGGGAATTTGATTGCTCTCTTTGCCGGAGCTTTCGCCGCTTTCGTCCGCAGGGCAGTCAATGTTTTCTGCGGAGCAGGAAACACAGCTTAGGGCAAGAAGCGCCGCCGCCGCAAGGGCGGTGATTCTTTTGAATTTCATATAAAATCTATCTCCTTTATTGAAATTTTAGTTATGTATTTGCTTCCTTACGAATACACAAATATAGTGGCAAAAAAGCCGTGTATTCTTGCGCCTTTGGGGAAATTTTTATAAAAAATCCGACAAAAAATCCGTTTCCGGAGGATATAGCAATATAGGATTATAATACTTCAAAATATATAAAGTGGCTTTTTGTGAATTTTCTATGGCCGAAATGAAGAAAAACGGCGGCAAAGCTTCATATTCGTTCAAAATTCCTTGACAGCCGCCCGAGAATATTATATTATTATAATATCTGTGAAATATACTTTATGTGTATTTTGCGTTTAATATATAGAAAGGACATACAAGCCACTAATGGAATATCTGACCTTTGTTAAAGGCCTTAACATATTTTCCGGAATGAACTCCGGGGATGTTTTGGCCTGCGTGATCGTTGGTATCATTGCTTTGGTCGTTGGTTTGGTAATCGCGTTCCCTCTGGGTGTTGCATATAGACGCAGAGTTGCGGAAGCAGAGCTTGGTTCCGCCGAAGAAGAAGCAAGACGCATTGTAAACGAATCAATCAAAACAGCTGAAAGCCGAAAAAAAGAAGCACTTGTTGAAGCAAAAGACGAAATCCACAAACTGCGTACCGATGCGGAGCGGGAAGTAAAAGACCGCCGCGCGGAGGTTCAGCGTCAGGAGCACAGACTTCAGCAAAAAGAGGAATCCCTCGACAAAAAATCCGATAACCTTGACAAAAAAGAAGACCAAATTCAGGAGAAGCTGAAGACTGCGGAAGCACGCCTTACTGAAGCGGAGCAGCTTAAAAAGAGCCAATTCGATATGCTGGAGCGCATCTCCGGCTACACCGAGGAGCAGGCGAAAGCGCAGCTTCTCGCCGATTTGGACTCGAAGCTCACTCACGAAAAGGCGCTGCGCATAATGCAGTACGAGCAGCAGTATAAGGACGAATCCGAGGATAAGGCAAGAGAAATTCTCGGAACGGTTCTTGCCCGCTGTGCACCGGACTACGTTGCGGAAGCGACCGTTTCCGTTGTGCCGCTGCCCAGTGACGAGATGAAAGGCCGCATAATCGGCAGAGAGGGCCGCAATATCCGTGCCATCGAAACCATTACCGGCGTTGACCTTATCATCGACGATACGCCCGAAGCCATTGCAATTTCCTGTTTCGACCCTGTCCGCAGAGAAATTGCCCGCCTTAGCCTTGAAAAGCTTATTCAGGATGGAAGAATCCACCCTGCAAGAATTGAAGAAACCGTTGAAAAAGCTCGCCGCGAGGTTGATGCAAAAATCAAACAGGACGGCGAAAGAGCAGTGCTTGAGTGCGGCGTTCACGGCGTTGCGCCTGAAATTGTGCGTCTGCTTGGCAGAATGCGTTACAGAACCAGCTATGGTCAGAACGTGCTCCAACACTCTATTGAGGTTTCTCAGCTTTCCGGAATGATCGCCTCCGAAATGGGCGGCGTGGATGTGAATATGGCTCGCCGCGCAGGTCTTCTGCATGATATAGGCAAGGCGCTTACTCATGAAATTGAGGGCAGCCATGTGAGCATAGGCGTTGACGTCGCAAAGAAGTACAAGGAGCCGGAAGCAGTTATCCACGCCATAGAAGCGCATCATAACGATGTTGAGCCTCGCAGCGTGATTGCATGGATCGTGCAGGCAGCGGACGCTATCTCCGCCGCAAGACCCGGTTCCCGCCGCGAAAATGTGGAAAACTACATCAAGCGCCTTGAGAAGCTTGAGGAAATTGCGAACTCCTTTCAGGGCGTTGACAACTGCTTTGCCATTCAGGCGGGACGCGAAATCCGCATAATCGTAAAGCCGGAGGTTATCGACGACGACCGTATGGTGCTCCTCGCAAGAGAAATTGCGGAGAAAATCGAATCCGAGCTTGACTATCCCGGACAGATTAAGGTTCACCTTGTGCGCGAAAGCCGCGCCGTTGATTACGCAAAGTAATATTTACGCAAATTTATACAGAAAAGCCGCATCGAAGGATGCGGCTTTTTTGCTTAATTTCGCCACCCGTAAAAGTGGATGGATGTTTTTATCCAAGGCAACAAAAAACGGCGGGTCTTGCGACTCGCCGTTAATTTCGATTTGTCAGCTTGCTCAAAACTAACATCTCTCTTGCTCTGGTTATATAATACGGTTTGAATATGGCACTTTTGTGATGAAACGGATAACGCACGGTTACAGTCTAAAGCCAGTTTGGTTAAACATCCTGCAGGAAAGGTTACAGAATGTCGAAAATGAAAAGCAGCAGCAAAAAAGCCGGTCATCAACCGGCTTTTTTGAAATATTAGAAAGAAAGTAAGGAGAAAAATTCAGAATGGATTGGCTTATCAGGGCGAAGCAGCCTTCGCCCTGATAAAAGTGAGGAAGTTTATGACAATGAAAAAACTGTCTGTTATTTTTGAAATTATTGATAATTATACACCACACAAGTACACTTGTCAATACTGTAAACACACTTTTCGTAAAAAAGTTCAATCCGTGGGTTCGACGGGCGGCTCGAGCGGCTGCATGGAGCGGATTCCGTCGATGTGGATAAACCGTGCCGCGGAAATTTTGTAGCTTGAAAGCGGGCGGCAACTGCAGTCGTAGGAGTGCGCGGCGACTCGCAGGGTTTCAAAGCTCGGACGGTCGCCGTCAACGGCGGTTATCACCGGGGTGTGCTGCCAATCGTCCTCGTCGAGAATGAGCTGGCAGAGGTCGCCGGGCATAACCTCCGAAAGCTCGACCTGCCGCCCGTAGGGACCCACTCCGGAGTTGTTTGTCAAAAAATTGAACAGGTACTTAACGCCGGTCCAGGCGGGGGCACGGTCGTTGACGCCTATGTAGTACCAGCCGAAGGTGGGCGTAAAGTTCATAACGCCCCCACCGGCAAGCAGACACTGGCTTGCAAAGCTTGTGCAGTCGCCGCCTATGGCGCTGAAATCGTAAAATTCCGGGTTGCGAAAGTACGCCCAGCGGTTTGCGTACTCCACAGCTGCGGCACGATTATAGGGAATCTCAAAAAGCATCATATATATTCCTCCCGAAAATAAACTTGCTATATTCTATGCAAAGAAACTGCGTTTGCGGCGATAAAAGAACAAATTTGAACTAAAATCTGTTGCTATGCGAAGCAAAAAGATATATAATTATAATATTGATTATAACTTTTAAGGAGGAAGAAAGATGGATCAGCCTAAAAAGATAAAAATAGAAATAGCAGGCAGCAGCTATACAGTTATGACCACCGAGCAGGAGGGTTATGTGCGCGATTTGGCGGACGAAATTTCCGCGGATATCGCCGGGCTCAGCGAAAAGAACCCCGCTCTTTCCATGAACGACGCTCTGGTGCTTTGCGCTATTGCATACCTTGACGAATACAAAAAAGAAAGCTCCAACAGCGACCACATTCGCTCCCAGCTTAAAGAGTATATCGGGGACACCGCAAAGGCGCGTATGGAGGTTGACGAGGCAAACCGCCGCGCCGATAAGCTTCGCAAAGAGCTTGACGAAATGAGGAAGAAATATGGAGTTTGATGTAAAAATTAAAGTTCTGCGGGAGGGCGCGGCAGTTCCGAAAATCGCCACCGCAGGCTCCGCCGCAGCGGATCTTTGCGCCTGCATAAACGAAGAAATCGTTATCGCCCCCGGCAAAACCGCACTTTTGCCGACGGGCTTTGCCATGGCAGTGCCACAGGGCTTTGCGGCGTTTATTTTTGCCCGCAGCGGGCTTGGAATAAAGCACGGAATTGCTCCGGCGAACTGCGTCGGCGTTATCGACTCCGACTACCGGGGCGAGGTCTGCGTCGGGCTGCACAACTATTCCAAAGAGGAATATACGGTGAACCCCGGCGACAGAGTGGCTCAGATGGCAATTATGCCTGTTGCCGCAGCGAACTTTGTCGTGGCAAAGGAGCTTGACGACACCGACCGCGGAGCGGGCGGCTTCGGCTCGACAGGGAAATAAAGCAAGGAAAACAAAAGCGGTGCTCAAAATGAGCACCGCTTTTTCGCATATAGTGAATTTTGAGCACGGTTGGCGCAAGCTTGAGCACTGCCGTGTGATGAAAAAACAAGTCCGACAGAATCGGACTTGTTTTTTCATCATAATTAAGCGAAAACTTCGCTTATAATATTACTTGATAACCCCGAGAAAGCGGGCGACCGCCGCCACCGGGAAGCCCATAATGGTGTAATAATCACCGACTATGCCCTTGATAAGCAGCGCGCCTGCGCCCTGTATGCCGTAGGCGCCCGCCTTGTCAAGGGGTTCGCCGGTGGTAACATAGCGCTCTATAAGCTCGTCGGAGAGATCGTAGAACTCAACATCTGCGCTCTGAACGAAGCTGCGTGTTTCGCCGTGCTCAACCACGGCAACGCCGGTATAGACGGTGTGAGCTTTGCCGGAGAGGGCGCGGAGCATTTCCGCAGCTTTTTCAGGGGTTTTCGGCTTGCCGAAAACCTTGCCGTCCCGTACAACAATGGTGTCGGAGCCGATTACGATGTCGCTCGGATGCTCCTTTGCCACAGCCTGCGCCTTTTGCCTTGCAAGCAGGGCGGGAATTTCGCAGGGCGGGGTTCCGTCCGGAACAAATTCGTCGCAGCCGGAAACCTCGCAGACGAAATCCTTCGTAATTAAATTCATAAGCTCACGCCGGCGGGGCGAGCCGGAAGCCAAAATATACATAGGCTCAGCCCTCCTTTTCGCAGAGCAGCTTTTCCGCCGCCGCAAGTCGTGCGGAGATACAGAAAAGCTCCGCCGCAGCCGGAATTTCGGCAAGGGGCGCAAAGGTGGGCGCTATGCGAAGAACGCTGTCCGCCGGATCCTTGCCGTAGGGGTAGACGGAGCCTGCTCCGGTAAGAGTAAGTCCCGCCTCCCGGCAAAGGGCAACAGTGCGCCTTGCAGTGCCGGAAAGAAGCTCCGCTGCTATGAAATATCCGCCCCGCGGTTCGTTCCATTCGGCAATTCCCAAGCCGGAAAGCTCCGCCTTGAGCACGGTGAGCATACCCTCGAATTTCGGGCGGATAATCTCCGCCTGCTTCACCATGTGCTTGAGCACGCCCTCTTTGTTCCCGAAGAAAAGCGCGTGGCGGAGCTGATTTATCTTGTCGGGGCCTATGTTCTGGAAAGAAAGCATACGCCTAAGGTCGGCTATATTCTCCGTGGAAGCCGCCACAGCCGCAAGCCCCGCGGTGGGGAATGTGATTTTGCTTGTGGAGCCGAGCATATAGACGGAATTCTCATTTCCGTAACGCTTCGCCATACGAAGCAGGGAGGGGACTTCGTCCTTTTCGCCGTCGGGGTAGAGGTCGTGCACCACATAGGCATTGTCCCAGTAAATGCGGAAGTCCGGCGCTGCGGCGGAAAGCTTGGCAAAGCGTTCCACTACGGCATCGGAGTAGGAGATGCCGCCGGGATTGGAGTATTTCGGCACACAGATAACGCCCTTTACGGCGGGATCTTTCACAAGCTCCTCAATCATATCCATATCGGGGCCGTCGGCCTTCATGGGAACGGTAATAAGCTCAAAGCCGAAGTATTCCCCCACGGCGAAGTGGCGGTCGTACCCCGGAGCGGGGCAAAGAAGCTTGCGCTCCTTACATTCGCTCCAAGGTCTTCCTCCGGGAACGCCGTGGCAAACCGCATGGGCGATTAAGTCATAGAAAAGATTAAGGGAGCTGTTGCCGGTTACGATAACCTCCTCCGGCTCTGCGTCCAAAATCTCCGCAAAAAGGCGGCGACATTCCGGAATACCTTCCACAACGCCGTAGTTTCGCACATCAAAGCCGCTTTCACACTTGAAATTTTCGGTTTCGGAGTTCACAATATCGAGCATTGGCAGAGAAAGCGCAAGCTGCTCCGGGCAGGGCTTTCCTCGGGAAATATCAAGCTTCAGCCCCAGTGATTTTTTTTCGTCATACCGCTTTTGCAAAAGCTCCTTTTCGCAAAGCAGCTCTGCGGCGGTCATTTCGGTATATTTTTTCATAAAGCAAACCTTTCTTTAGCAAAATTGCCCGCCGAAAAGCTTCCGACGGGCAGAAATAATTAAAATTCGGCTGAACCGGTGGTTCTTGGGAAGGGAAGAACGTCGCGGATATTCTGTATGCCCGTAAGGTACATAATTATGCGCTCAAAGCCGAGACCGTAGCCGGCGTGCTTGCATCCGCCGAAGCGGCGCAGGTCAAGGTACCAGCTGTAATCCTCCTCACGAAGTCCAAGCTCGCGAATACGGCTGAGCAGCACATCAAGGCGCTCCTCACGCTGGCTGCCGCCAACGATTTCGCCGACGCCGGGAACAAGCAGGTCTGCGGCGGCAACGGTCTTGCCGTCGTCGTTCTGGCGCATATAGAAAGCCTTTATCTCCTTGGGGTAGTTGGTTACGAAGATAGGCGCTTTGTAAACCTCCTCAGTGAGGTAACGTTCGTGCTCGGTTTGGAGGTCGCAGCCCCAATATACGGGATACTCAAAGCGCTCCTTTTCTTTTTCGAGCATGGCAACGGCGTCGGTGTAGTCGACGCGGACAAAGCTTACCTTGCAGATGCTTTCAAGGCGTTCGATAAGACCCTTGTCGTAGAAATCGTTGAAGAACTGCATTTCGCGGGGGCAGTTATCCAGCACATAGCGGAAGATATATTTAATCATATCCTCGGAAAGCTGCATTTCGTCCTCAAGGTCGGCAAATGCGATTTCCGGCTCAATCATCCAAAATTCCGCGGCGTGGCGCTGAGTATAGGATTTCTCCGCACGGAACGTGGGGCCGAAGGTGTAGATATTGCTGAACGCCATTGCCATGGCCTCGCCCTCAAGCTGACCGGAAACGGTAAGACCGGTAGCTTTTCCGAAAAAGTCCTGGCTGAAATCAACGCTGCCGTCCTCGTTGCGGGGAGGATTGGAGGGGTCAAGGGTGGTTACGCGGAACATTTCGCCCGCACCTTCGCAGTCAGAGCCGGTGATAAGGGGGGTGTGAACATATACAAAGCCCCTGCTTTGGAAGAACTGGTGGATGGCAAATGCCGCCGCACTGCGAACGCGGAAAGCTGCGGAGAAGGTATTGGTGCGCGGGCGCAGATGAGCGATGGTACGCAGATATTCAAGGCTGTGGCGCTTTTTCTGGAGAGGATAATCCGGGGTGGATTCACCCTCCACGACAATTTCAGAGGCGTGCAGCTCAAAGGGCTGCTTTGCTTCCGGAGTGAGAATAATGCTGCCGGTAACGGAAACTGCGGAGCCAACGTTAAGCTTGGTGACCTCTTTGAAATTATCGACCTTGCTTTCCTCATAAACAACCTGCAAATTGGAGAAGCAGGTGCCGTCGTTAAGTTCGATAAAGCCTACGGATTTGGAGTTGCGGGAGGTACGCAGCCAGCCGCAAATCTTAACCGGCTCTGCGGCGTACTTTTCCGGAGAGGCAAAAACAAGCCTCAGCTCCGTTCTTTTCATTTCAGATCACCTCAAATAAATAATAATATACACCTTAATATAGCACAGGGACAAAGAATTTGCAAGATAAATATTTGTAAATTTCACGGAATGGGCTTGGCGGGGCAAAATAGCCTTGATAGAATTGCGATTATATGCTATTATAATACAATCTGTTATAATAAATTATAATATAGGGAGGCAAAAAATGGCTTCACTTTCGGATAATCTTAATGCACGCCAGGTGGAGGCGGTTATTCATAAGGACGGACCCATGCTCGTGCTCGCGGGAGCGGGCTCCGGCAAAACAACGGTGCTCATAGCAAGGGTTGAGCGGCTTATAGAGAGCGGCGTTCGTCCATGGAACATTCTTACCATCACGTTCACCAACAAAGCCGCCGACGAGCTTAAAAACCGCCTTGTGGCGAAGCTCGGGACGGAGGCGGCGGATGTTTTCGCTTCCACATTCCACAGTATGTGCGTGCGTATTCTGCGCCGGGACGGCGAAAAAATAGGTATTCCCAAAAGCTTCACCATATACGACGCGGACGACAGCCTTCGCGTGGTGAAAAAATGCCTCAAGGCGATAAATCTTGATGAAAAGCAGTTCGCACCCCGCCCCATAGCGGGAGCCATAAGCCACGCCAAGGAAAGCCTTGAGCAGCCGAAGGAGCTTGCGGCAAACGCGGAGAAAACCGGAGATTTCCGTCAAAAAATCGTGGCGAGGGTTTATGCCGAGTACCAAAAGGAGCTTCACGAGGCGGGCGCCTTGGATTTTGACGATTTGCTCTGCGAAACGGTGCGGCTTTTCCGCGAAAGCCCGGAAACCTTGGAATACTACCAGAACCGCTGGAGATACATAATGGTGGACGAGTATCAGGATACGAACCATGTTCAGTATATGCTCGTGGCGCTGCTTGCGCAGAAGAACAAAAACATCTGCGTGGTGGGCGACGACGACCAGTCCATTTATAAATTCCGGGGCGCCACCATTGAAAATATCCTTTCCTTTGAACGGCAGTTCCCCGGGGCAAAGGTTGTTCGCCTTGAGCAGAACTACCGCTCCACCCAGAACATACTCTCCGCGGCGAACAAGGTTATCGAGCATAATCTTGAGCGCAAGGGCAAGACCCTTTGGACGGCGAACGGCGACGGCAGCAAAATAACCGTTCGGCGCTGTGTTGACGAGGATTCCGAGGCGTCGTTCGTGGCGGATAAAGTCTTGGACGGCGTTTCCGTCGGGAAAAAGTACAGCGATTTTGCGGTGCTTTACCGTATGCACGCACAGTCGAACAGCATTGAGCACGCCTTTACGAGGGCGGGAATTCCCTATAAAATCATAGGCGGGCTTCGCTTCTACGAACGCAAGGAGATTAAAGACCTGCTGGCGTATATGTCCGTTATCACGAACCCGGCGGACAATCTGCGCCTTGTTCGGATTATCAACGAGCCGAAGCGGGGCATAGGCGATACCACCGTTGCGGCGGCGGAACGCCTTTCGGATGCCACCGGACTGAGCCTCTTTGAAATTTTTGAGCACGCGGACGAATATGCGGCTCTTTCCCGCAGAAGCGCCGTGCTCATGCACTTTACCGAAACCATAAAGAGCCTTGCGGAGGAGGCGGAAAGCTTCGATGCGGAGAGCTTTTTTGACAGCCTTTGCGAAAAAACCGGCTACCTCGATATGCTCCGTGCTCAGGGCGCCGAGGGCGAGGGCCGTATTGAGAACATAGGCGAGCTTAAAACCAACCTTATGAAGTACGAAGAAGCCGCCGAACAGCCGGAGCTTGCGGGCTTCCTTGAGGAGGTGGCTCTCTACACCGACCTTGACCGCATGGAGGAAACCGACAGCGTGCTCATGATGACCCTGCACTCCGCAAAGGGACTTGAGTTCCCGAGCGTTTTCATTGTGGGAATGGAGGAGGGCGTGTTCCCCGGTATGCAGGCCATTTACGATATGAACGAAATGGAGGAGGAGCGCCGCCTTGCCTATGTGGGCATGACCAGAGCGAAGCGCAACCTCTATCTTACGGCGGCGGCAAGCCGTATGATTTTCGGACAGACAAACCACAACCGCATTTCCCGCTTCATTGAGGAAATTCCCGACGAATACAAGGAATTCTTTGACGAAACGGAGCGCCGCCGTCAGAATGTGAGCTACCACTTCGAGGAAGCGCCGTCCGGAAGAATACGCACGGAGAAAACCTTCTCCGCAGCGCCCCAAAAGGCGCAGGGAACGGTGTTCGGCGTGGGAGACAGAGTTCGCCACAAGGTTTTTGGCAGGGGAACAGTGCTTGCCGCAAGCCCCATGGCGGGGGACACCATGCTTGAAATAGCCTTTGACACCAAGGGTACAAAAAAGCTTATGGCGAACTTCGCAAAGCTTACAAAGGAGTAATTCTACATCTATATTCCGGCTACGGAGGTGAAAATTTTGCATATAAGGCTTCTTTCATCCGCAGAAACCGCAAGCAGCGCCATAGGCGTGCTCGAAGAACGCACAAGAGGCATGAGCATCGCGGAAATCTGGGATAAATACGGCTATCAGATTATTGCGGCAATACTTGTTTTGGCACTGGGATACTTTATCGCAAAGGCAGCGGGCAGATTTGTGAAGAAATATTTCGCAAAAAAGGACGCAGCCACGGGCTTTACCAAGTTTACCGTAGGCATAATTAAATTTGTGGTGTACTTTTCCGCGCTGCTGTTCGCAGCTTCCATAATGGACATTCCGGTGACGTCGGTTTTGGCGCTGTTCAGTGCCCTTGCACTGGCATTTTCCTTGGCGGTAAAGGACACCCTTGCACTGTTCGCAAGCGGAGTTATGATAGTTCTTTCAAAGCCCTTTGCGGTGGGTGACTTTATAGAGGTTCCCTCGGAGAATGTGGCCGGCTACGCCGAAGAGGTGGGCTTTGCCCACACTCATCTGCGAACCGCCGACTGCAAGGAGGTAATTATTCCGAACAGCATTATCGCAAGCAACACCGTGCTCAATTACAGCAGAATGAAGGTTCGCCGCCTTGAGATGGTGTTCCCGGTGGATTATGCTTCGGATATTGCCTTGGCGAAGAAGCTGATACTCGAAGCGGCGGAGGAGGAGCCTCTTGTGGAAAAGGACAGGGGAAAAACCGTCATGGTGACGAACCTTGCCAGCAGCGCCATAGAGATACTTTTCCGCGCCTATGTTCCGTGGGACAGTGTGGTTGACGCAAAAGGAAAGCTGAACGAAAAGATTATAGAAAAGTTCCGGGAAAACAACGTGAAATTTCCGTTCAATCAGCTTGACGTTCATGTAAATTAAAAACGCCGAAGTGCGGTAAAATATAAGGAGAAATAAAGTGGGAAAGCTTATAAGAAAAAAGATAGGCGAGGAGGTTTATCTTAACTCCGTTCGTGACGAAAAGTTTAAGTCCGACAGAATTACGGTGAACTTCATCACGCCCCTAAGCAGAAAAGACGCAACGGTAAACGCTCTTGTACCCTTTGTTCTGCGAAAGGGCTGCAAAAGCTGCCCGGACTTCACCGAGCTTAACCGCCGGCTTGCCAAAATGTACGGCGCAATTCTCGATGCGGACGTTTCAAAGCAGGGCGGCTGCCAGATAATCGAGGTGCTGCTGCAAACGGCGGACGATAAATTTGCCATAAACGGCGAAAAAATGACCGAGGAGGGGGCAAAGCTCCTTTCCGACATTGTTTTTGACCCAAACCTTGACGAAAACGGACTTTTTCCGGAGAAGGACATTGAACTTGAGCGGGAATACCTCATTGACACCATAAACAGCGACCTCAACGACAAGAGAACCTATGCGGTTCACAGGGCGGTGGAGGCGGAATTTGAGGGCGAGCCCTTTGGCATAAGCAGATACGGCTACGCCGAGGACGCGGAGAAAATAACCGGCGAGGAGCTTGCCGCCGCATGGCGCAGCCTTGTCAAAACCGCGCGCATAGAGATTATGTTCGTGGGAACCGGCGACCCCGCGGCAGTCGAAAAAGTGTTCGCCAAGCGCCTTGAAGCCGTTGAAAGGGAGCCGCTTTCGGTGAAAAAAGCGTCCCCTGTGCCGTACAAGGAGCCGAAATCGCTTGAGGAAGCCAAGGACATTGTGCAGGGCAAGCTTGTAATGGGCTTTCGTATGGGTGCGCCCGCCACGGAGCGGGAGAAAAACGCCGCGCGGGTGCTCTCCGCAATATACGGCGGAACGCCTTTCTCGAAGCTCTTTATGAACGTTCGGGAAAAGCTGAGCCTTTGCTACTATGTCGTCTCCAATTTTGAAAGAGGGAGCGGCGTTATGCTTGTGGACTGCGGAATAGAGTTTGAAAGCAGAGAAGCGGCACAGGCGGAAATTCTGCGCCAGCTCGACTGTATTTGCCGCGGGGAGATAACCGAGGAGGAGCTTGCTAACACGAAGCTGATTATGAAAAACGGGCTCGGCTCCGTGGGAGATTCTCTCGGCGGACTGGATAATTGGTATATGACCTGCGTTTTGGATGACCTTGTGCTCACTCCGGAGGAGGACGCCGCGGAAATTGATAAAATCACCGCGGAGGAGGTTGTCGCCATGGCAAAGCGGGCGAAGCTTTCCACGGTATTCTTTCTTAAAGGAGGCGAAACCGAATGAGCTGTGAAATCGAAAAGACCGAAAGCAGGCGCTTCGGCACCCTTTACAGAATAAAGCACCCGTCCGGGCTTACCATATTGCTTTCCCCCATGGAGGGCTTTAAGAGCAGCTACGCCCTTTTCGGAACGGCATACGGCTCCGTGGATACCCTGATTAAAACCGACAGGGACGGCGATTTTGTCAAGCTTCCGGAGGGAATTGCCCACTACCTTGAGCACAAGCTCTTTGAAAGCGAGGAATGCTCCGCCTTTGAACGCTATGCAAAGACAGGAGCCTCCGCAAACGCATTTACCGCCTTTGACAGAACGGCTTATCTCTTTTCCTGCTCGGATAATTTCGCCGAAAGCCTTGAAATTCTGCTTGACTTTGTGACCCACCCCTATTTTACGGCGGAAACCGTTGCCAAGGAGCAGGGAATAATCGGGCAGGAAATCAGAATGTACGACGATTCCGCCGACTGGAGGGTGCTTTTTAACCTGCTCTGCGCCCTTTACAGCAAAAATCCGGTGAGAATTGATATTGCGGGCACGCAGGAGTCAATTTCCCATATAACCGCGGAGCTGCTTTACAAATGCTATGATAAGTTTTATAATCTTCACAATATGGTGCTTGCCGTTGCAGGCAACGTGGACGTTGACGAGGTTATCGCCGTTGCGGATAAGATTTTGAAGCCCGCGGAGCCGTTCTTTGTGGAGAGAGGCAGCTGCGACGAGCCGGAAAATGTGGTGCAAAGCTATGTGGAGCAGCATTTGCCGGTTTCCGTGCCCATGTTCGACATAGGCTTTAAGGGCAGGGCAGGCACGGAGAGGGAGAACTTCATCGGCAGTGTGCTTGATGAAATTTTCCTCAATGCTCTGTTTGACGATTACAGCGAGGCATACCGCCGTATGTACGACGAGGGAATAATCAATTCCACCTTCGGAAGCGAGGTCTTCGGCGGGCGGGATTATATCGCTCTGATGCTTTCCGGCGAATCCCGCGAGCCGCAAAGGGTCTGCGACATTGTCCGCGCCGAAATCGAAAACGCCTTGGAAAACGGTCTTTCCGCGGAAGCCTTCGAGTGCGCGCAAAAATCCGTTTACGGAAGATACCTGCGTGCAACGGAGCGGGCGGAGGGCGTTGCCACCATGCTGTTTAACGGATATTTCCCCGGTGTGGAGCCGGAGGAGCTTATGGACATAGCCGCCTCTGCCACGCCGAAATCCGTAATCGAAAGGGTACGAGCCACCTATTCGGCGGAAAACTACGCCCTTTCCGTAATAAAACCCTGAAAAACATTTTAATCGGCATAAGGAGATGATATTTTGACCGATGTAATTAAATTCCCCGGATTGGGGCTTGAATTTGAGGTGAGCCGCGTTGCTTTTCAAATCGGCGACACTTCAATTTACTGGTATGCGGTGATAATCGCCACCGGATTTTTGCTTGCACTTTTGTTTATGTATATGAACGCAAAGCAGTTCGGCATTGACATGGACAGGGGCATTGATGTAATCTTCATCACTATGATTTTGGGAATTATCGGCGCCAGAGCATACTTTGTGGCATTCCAATGGGATTTATACAAGGATAATCTGGCGGATATATTCAATATAAGAGGCGGCGGACTCGGCTTCTACGGCGGAATTATCGGCGGAATTATCGGTGTCCTCTTGGGATGCAGGCTTCGCAAGGTGAAGTTTTGGCCGTTCATCGACTTGGCGGCGGGAGCCGTGCTTATAGGGCAGGGCATAGGCCGTTGGGGCAACTTTGTGAACGGCGAATGCTTCGGCACGAACACAACCCTGCCTTGGGGCATGACCAGCGCAAACATAATGTCCTATATTATGACCCATACCTCGGAGCAGATGGGCGCGGAGGTAGATCCCACCATTCCGGTTCACCCCACGTTCTTCTACGAATTTGCGTGGTGTATGATAGGCCTTATCGTGTACTGCCTTGTGATGAAAAAGCGCAAGGTTGACGGCGAAATGTTCGTATTCTATATCGGCTGGAACGGCTTCGGCAGAATGTGGATAGAGGGTCTGCGTACCGACAGCCTGATGCTTGGCAGCTTCAGAGTTTCACAGCTTCTCGGCGGACTTATGGCGCTTGCGGCGCTGATAACATTTATGGTGCTGCGTTTCCGCCTCAAAAAAGCCGCCGCAGAGGGCGCCGCTCCCACTCTTTGGAGAGATACGGAGGAGTGCAAGCTTCAGCTTGCGGGCAAGTGGGACTATAAGGCGAACGCTCCGAAGGAGGAGCCAAAGGCGGATTCCGACGGTGAGGAAGCCTCTGAAGAAGCCGAGCAAACCGTGGACGACGGCGAGCAGTAAAAGGGGGAATTCCCGGTGGCAATAATCATTGACGGAAAAGAGGTTGCGGCAAAGGTTCGCGGGGAGCTTAAAGCGCAGGTTGACGAAATGGTTCGAACCAAAAAGCGCCGCCCCTGCCTTGCGGTTATTCTGGTGGGGGAAGATCCCGCATCGAAAATCTATGTTCGCAACAAACAGCGCGCCTGCGCCGAGGTGGGTATAGCGGACGAGCTATATACCCTTGCGGCGGACATTAAGCAGGAAAGCCTTGAGTATATCATAGATTCATTGGCAGAACGGCGGGACATTGACGGAATTTTGCTGCAAATGCCCATTCCGAAGCACCTTGACCCGAAGCGTGCCTTGGCGCATATTCCGCCGGAAAAGGATGTGGACGCCTTTCTTCCGGAAAATGTGGGGCATATTATGCGCGGAGATTACAGCTTTCTGCCCTGCACACCCGCGGGGGTTATGGAGCTTTTGCACCGCTATAATATCGACCCGGCAGGCAAGGAATGCGTCGTTGTGGGCAGGAGCGACATTGTGGGCAAGCCCATGGCGATGATGCTTCTGCACGAAAACGGAACGGTCACAATCTGTCACAGCCGCACTCAAAGCCTTGCGGAGCACACCCGAAGGGCGGATATTCTTGTGTCGGCGGTGGGCAGGGCAAAGCTCATAACCGCCGATATGGTCAAGGACGGCGCCGTCGTAATAGACGTGGGCATGAACAGGGACGAAAACGGCAAGCTCTGCGGTGACATGGACTTTGCCTCGGTGGAGGCGAAGGCCGGCTTTATAACCCCGGTTCCCGGCGGCGTGGGACCCATGACTGTGGCAATGCTTATGAAGAACACCGTCACGGCGGCGGAAAAACATATTGCGGAAGAGGGCGTGCAGAATGAGCAAAGAGGTTGAATACGCCATAAAGCAGCTTTCCGGTAGGATTTTGCGGGACAGCGGCAATGCCTACAATGCGCTTTTGGGAACAAGCCGCAAGTCGGACGAGGTTTACGAGCATATAGACGAATTTTTCGCTATGATGAACGCTGACAGCTCCGCAGTCAGAACCCGCGCCCTCGGTCTTATCTGCGCCAACGCAAAATGGGACAGGGAGAACAAAATCGACGGGCATATAGACGAAATTCTTTCGCATATAACGGATGAAAGCGCCATAACCGCGCGGCAGTTTATAAAATCTTTGCCGGGCTTGGCGGCGGAAAAGCCGGAGCTTAAAGACGCCGTTCTCAACGCGCTGAAATGCGCCGATTTTTCTGTGTACTCAGACGGCTTGAGCGCCCTTGCCGCAAAGGATGCGGCGGAGGCGGTCGCCGAAATCGAAGCCGGAGCGGGCAAAAAGGAATGTGTCTGCGACGGCGGCGAAGCCTCGGAGCTTTGCAGGCGCTTCGGCATAAGCTTTTAATTAAAAATAGCGCCGCGGTCGGCTGACTGCGGCGCTTTGTGTTTTATATGAACTTTTCTGCGGCGGTTTTGAAGGCTTCAAGGCTTTCAAAATCGCTTTTTTTGAGGTTTGCCGCCACGGTGAACGGCGCTCCCCGAGCGATAATTATTCTGTCGCATAGGGCAAAGGCCTCCTCGAGGCTGTGGGTTATAATCAGCGCGGTTTTCCCGGAAATTTCGTTTTTCAGCAGGGAAAGAACTTCCCCGGAGGTCTTTATGTCAAGGCCGCGCAGGGGTTCGTCTATGAAGAAGCAGTCGCCGCCGAAAGCAAGGGCGCGCGCTATGGAAAGGCGGCGGCTCATGCCGCCGGAAAGCTCCTCGGGGAGCTTTCCCTCGCAGCCCTCAAGACCGACCTTGGCAAGGTACTCGCGAGCACGCTTTGGCGAAGCTCCCACGAAGGTGATATTTTCGAGAGCCGTCTTTTGAGGAAGCAGCCTGTCCTCCTGAAAAACAAATGACGGACGGCTTGAGGAAAAGGGCGTTATGTTGCCGGAAAAGGGCTTGAGCATGCCGCATGAAAGCTCCATGAGCGTGGTCTTGCCGCAGCCGGAATGTCCGAGCACGCCGGTGACTTCATTTTCGCTTATTTCAATGCAAAAATCTCTGAACAGGGCTTCGTTTTCGTAAAAAAAGCTTACTTTATCAAATTTGAGCACGGCGGCGTTCTCCTTTCAGTATCAGCCTCTGCACGGCTTTTTCCAAGAGCACGCTCAAAAGCACCGTGACCGCCGTCCAAGCGAAAAGCTCGGTGGTTTCAAGGTAAATCTTTGAATCATGCAGTGCCGTGCCGACGGAGCTTTTGTAGGGGCAGATAACCTCCGCGGCAACTCCGGCTTTCCAAGCCATGCCCATGGCACTGTTTACGGCGGCAAGAAAGTAGGGGCGCACGGCGGGAAGATATATTCCGGATAAAATTTTGCTTTTCGGCACGGAAAAGCAGCGCGCCATGGCAAGCAAGTGCTCATCCGTGCTCAAAATTCCCTTCTCCGTATTTGCCCATACCGCAGGTATGACCACGAGCATGGAGATGAGCACCGGAACCTTGCCGAGGCTGAGCCAAATCACCGCCAATATGATGAACGAGGCAACCGGAGTGGCCTTGATTACGGAGAGAATGGGGCACAGCAGCATGGAGGCAAGGCGGCTTTTTGCGGTGAGCACCGCCGTGAGCACGCCGAGCACGGAGCCGAGAAGAAAGCCCTTTGTAACGCGTAAAAGGGAGGTCGCCACACCGAGCCAAAAGCTCTTTGTCTGACAAAGCTCGGCGATTTTGAGCACCACCGAAACGGGCGACGGCACCAAAAGGTCGCTGCCCACCGCGGCGGAAATTCCCGCCCACACCAGCAGCCAGAAAATAAGCACCGCTGCGTGCTCACAGAATTTTTTCATACGCTCGCCGCCTTTCACAAAAACTCAAACTATGCGCGCCCTTATAAAAAGGGCGCGCATTTTGCAGAAATCAGTAGCTTTGATAGAAGTCGTCTCCGGGCATTTTGCCGCCGATTCCGGCGGGATTTGCCTTGTAAACGATGCCGAGGAAGTTTTCAAGCTTTGCTTTGTAATTCTCCCCATGGAGCCAAACTATATTGCAGCGGGGAATGGCGCTTTTCGCAATTTCCTCGGCGGCAATTTCATATTTTGCGATAAGCTTTGCTGCGTCAGCGGGCTGTGCGTTGGTAAAAGCAACGCTGTTTGCATATTCTTTAACAAAGGCTTTAACCGCATCGGGATGCGCTTCGAGGAACTCGGTACGCACGGCTATACCGCCCATGGTAAGCTCGCCGCCGCCGAGTGCCTCCCACTCGCGGGTGAGGTCGAGAGCCACGCGGAAGGAACCGTTTTTGGTAGTGACGGTGGTCACAAAAGGCTCCGGCAGCATGACAATATCATATTCGCCGGAGAGGGCAAGGGTAGCCGCCTCGGAGTGCTCGGAAGCCCAGAAAATTTCGGCGGAAACGCCGTTTTGCTCAAGGATATAGTTGAGCACGTACTCTGCGGTGCTGCCTTGACCGGAGGCAAGAATGGTTTTACCCTCAAGGTCGGCAACAGAATTTATTCTGTCGCCATTTTCCAAAACATATAGAACGCCGAGGGCGTTCACGCCCAAAACGGTGATTTTTCCCTCGGTTTTATTGTAGAGGGTGGAGATTGCATTGGTGGGCAGAGCAGCCATATCCATGTCGCCGCTTATAAGCTGACCGGTGAGCACGTCGGGTGCTCCTGCAATGGTGAAATTGTAGCTGTTTGCGGAAAGTCCCTGCTCGTTTTGATCCATAAGCCACGCTGCACCCATTCCGGTGGGGCCTTTGAGCACGCCTATATTTACGGTAACGCCGGTTTTTTCGTTTTTTGAGCACGCAGCCATGCCGATGAGCATGACGGCGGCAAGAAACAGTGCAAGAATTTTTTTCATTTCATTTTCCTCCGATAATTTTATTAAAAACCCGTTCGGGTTTAAGAATAACAATGTTTCTTCCGTCCCGCTTGAGCACGCCATCCTCGGCGAGCAGGTCAACGGCGCGGTACAGCGAGGCTCGCCCCACGCCTATTGAATTTGCCGCCTTGGACATTGAGCACGGCAGGGAAAATTCCGTTCTGCCGCCGGAAACATCACAGAGCCACCGGAGAAAACGCTCCGGCGTTTCGCCCTCTGCAAAGGTGCCTATGCGGGAATTGAGAAAGTGGATTTTTTGTGAAAGCAGCGTAACATACGCTTTGGCAAATTCCGGCGAGGAAGCAAATGCCTCCTCGATAAGCTCCTTTGGAAAAACCGCCATGCGGCAAGGCTCCTCCGCCACTATTTCAGACGGAAAATCCTGCTCGTAAAAGAGCGTGGCCATGCCGAAAACATCTCCGCGGCGTAGCAGATTTATCACGGTGCGCCGCCCGTCGCCGCCTATTTTGCAGACGGAGGCGCTGCCCTTTAGAATGACGATAAGGCAGCGGGCAAAGCTGTTTTCGGTCATAACGGCGTCGCCTTTTTCAAAGGCGGCTATTTTTACGCGGCCGCTTTTTATCCAGTGCTCGCAGTCGCTTTGCCGCAGAACGGCAAAAAGCGGGTTCGAAAAAAGAGCCTCTTTATCCTTGCTTGTCACAAAAATCCCTCGTTTCTGTTTCAAATGATACACTATTTCGGGGAAAATGTCAATAAAAATTTAACAGCGAAGCGAAATAAAAAAATCCGGCAAGCGCCGGATTTTTTGACTCAAATAATATTCAGTAGCTCGCCAGCGGGGCGGAATCGTCGTCGTCCATTTTTTCAATGGAGCGGACAATTACATCGTAGCTGTAATTTTCGTTCACCGAAACGGTGGCGGTATCGCCGACGCGCTTGCCGAGGACGGCCTTGCCGAACGGAGATTCCTTGCTAACAAAGCCGCTTGAAACGTCGTAGCGCACACCTGTGACGATTTGATAGCTCTCCTCCGCGTCGTCCTCCGGGATATACACCGTCACCCTGTCGTAAAGCCCCACAACGCCCTCCTCGGACTTCGATTCGATTACCACGGCGGTTTTAATCATCGCCTGGAGGTAGCGTATGCGGCTGTCGTTGCGG
Source organism: uncultured Oscillospiraceae bacterium (assembly GCA_900553955.1). Classification (GTDB taxonomy): domain Bacteria; phylum Bacillota; class Clostridia; order Oscillospirales; family Ruminococcaceae; genus UMGS1668. The sequence goes on along the minus strand of USFO01000005.1, from coordinate 14,367 downwards.
TTTTTGGCGCGCTTGGCCTCCTTGTACTCGAAGTTTTCGGAGAGGTCGCCGTATTCCCGGGCGCGCTTTACCTCCTCGATAAGCTGCGGCCGCAGCTCGATGCGGCGGTGGTCAAGCTCCTCCTGCATTTTTTCTATATCCTTGGCTGTAAGCTCGTCGTGCATAAAAAACATCTCCGTTTTGGAATTTGATAAGATATATTATACCGCAGCCGCGGCTAAATTTCCATATATAATTGTTAATTCTTGCGAACTCGGCTCGTTTGGGAAACATTCGCCGGAAAAGAAGGGGCGGCAGGCGTTTTTTAACGCCTGCCGCCATGGACAATGGTTATGGAGTAATCTGTTTTAGGATAAATCAGCGGAGAGCAGCCGCAAGGAACAGGGCTGCGCCGGTGTAAACCGCTGCGCCGGTATCGGGGTTCTTTTCTACGGGAACAGGAATGTGAATGACGCTGGTTTCGCCTGCCATGTAGTAGTTGTTGGTGAAGACCATGTTATTATAGGGGTGTTCATAATCGTAATCATAGTAGTCACCGTTTTCGCCGGGCACAACAGTTACTTTGTAGAACTGCCATTTGCCGTCTTCACGTTCGGGCATAGCGCACCAAATTTCATCGGAATAGGTCCAGCCGTCGGCAGTGCCTTTCTTCTCACGTACAATGAAGCCCTCAGCCAAAGCGCCTGCCGGTCCGCTGAATACGAGATTGTCTTTATATACGCCCTTGCCGTTGGTCTGGATGGTGTTGCTTTCAACGGTTATTTTATCTGCCATACCGCCGATGCCGTATTGAAGAATTTCAAATACAAAGGTTTCCTTTCCGGGATCTCTGCCGCCGTTTTTGTCGACAATTTTGGTAAAGGGAACTTCAACCCTTTCCACATCGGTAGAGGGCTGGGTGTTGGGGAGATAATCGCCGATATTATCTACGATAAGATCATCTGCAAATACCACTGCGGAAAGACTGAGAACCAGGATTGCTGCAAGAACAAGTGCTAAAAACTTTTTCATTTGTGTGTCCTCCTTTCAACGGACAATATATTATTTTATTAAAAGCGCATACGGCGCTTCTAACCGTGTTTTGCGGGCAGCCCCGCGGGTTATTAAGCCATTATAAGATCAAAATAGAAATATTCGAATGTCGCCGACATTTCCGGAAGAAGCGTGCCGTGTTCACCCCGGGACATTACCATTTGTTCGCCGGAGGGAGAAACAAGAATACGGAAGTAGTCCGCAAAATATTTTTCGCTGGCGGAGTTCATGGAAAGCTCCAAACGGCTTGCAGCTTCGGGGACTTCTTCAAGGTGCCAATAGCCGTTCCAAACCTCCTCGAATTCGGAAGAGTCGTCATAGGCGAAGCCGAGTGTTGCGGTTCCGCGGTTATCTCCCTCGTTATGGAAGATGAATGTGTAGTGAACGATTTTTTCGTTGGGGTCAGCGGCGGTACAATGCCAATACATATCGCCGACTCTGGCGTCGCCCGCAAGAGTGACCGCCCTCGGTCCCGACCAGCCCATTTCGTGGGAATAGTAGTAAAGTCCGTCTATGCCGAAGTCATCATAGTTGGTGAAGTCCATGGTGAGCACGGGAGAATCTTCTGCCATATCGTTCTCGTGCGTCACATAGATATAGCCGGACGGGTTAATTCCGGGGTACCATTCCACGGTGCTGCCGTCGTCATTGACCACGAATACGTTATTCGTGGAGGCGTAGGAATACTCCGGGTCGGGCTTGGAGAATATAAGAATGGGTTGGCCGCTTTCGGAACGGTAAAGAACCTCATCCTCAACATACCGCTCCTGGGAACTGTCCCAGTGAATGCTGTTTACAGCTACCGAGGCATTCTCGTCCCTTGGGATAAGACAAAAAAGCTGGCCGCAGTCGCCGATTATATTTTCCTCGGGAATATCCGCAATAAAGGGGTTATCTTCAAGCTGGCGGGGGTTGGTGCCGATAAGCCATGCGCGGAAGTCCTCTTTTGCGATGGGATTTTCGGTGTAGCCGAGATACGCCACACCGCAGAATGCGTCGCTGAGCTTTATGACGGTGCGAATTGCGGAAAGAGCCTCCGAAACCTCGGGTCTTACGCCGTTTGCATCGTTGTCGCCTTGGAAATTGCTGCTGCTGCCGTCATTTCCGTTTCCGGAGCCGTAATACTCGTCAACGGCGGAGTTCAGCGCATTTGAAACAGCGTCGCCGATTATCTGGTTTATGTCGCATCCGCCGAGAGAGATTATCATTGCTCCGCAGAGAAGCGCTGTAATCAGGCGGCGAAAAATAATTTTTTTGTTTTTCATAATATATCCTCCGTAGCTTTTCAGCTTTTGGTGCTCAAGCTTTTGCCTGAGCGCGGGCGGCTTTTTTTCGGTGCTCATTTTGAGCACGAAAGCGCCCACCGGGGTAAGCTTATTTGCCGTATCGCCGATTGGGCATTTACTTTATCGGCGGCAGAGTTATCAGTCTGTTTCGCCGGCGAGCTCGCGCACGTTTTCCGGCAGAGGCAGACCCGCCTCTATATAAGATTTGTAAATGTCGTAATAGTAGGGAAGACTCATATCCTCGCCGTTTGCGGTCACATCGTCCCACAGAACACCCCAGGGGCGGAGATACAGGATGTAGTGGTATTCGCCGTCCTCACCTTCGTACCATCCGTCAATATTTATCATATTGTCGTAATCCATAAGGCCTGGATCCACAATCCAGTCGGCATGAGCCACATCTGCTCCGAGGAAATATCCGTCCTCGGAGAAAAGCGTTCCGTGGCTGCCGGTTCCGGAGGCGCTGAGACTTATGCTCACAACGGAAAGTCCGTCGTCCTTAGTGCAGGTATCATCCCAAATAGTGATGGTTCCGTTATAGTCGCTGCCCGCGTCTATATATGCGTAGCAGTCCCACCAAAGACCCTCGTATTTCTCGTATGCGCCGGAGCAGCCCCGCATTATCCACCAGCCGTACCATTCGCCGTTCCACCAGTCAAGAAGCGAGTCGCCTGTGGACTGATTGAATGTGTTCTGCGGCTCGGAATAGGCAAGCTCGGCGGGATTTACGGTTATCTTGCCGGATTTTTTGCCCAAAAGCTGCGAGAATGTGATTTTAACCGGAGTTTCTCTGTCTTCGAGGAGAAAAGCGGTGCGAATGTCGAGGGTTTCACCGGGCTTTGCGGTGCGAAGCTGACTGTCCGTGGTGGTTTCATAGGTGGAGGGGTTCAGCACGACCATTGTGGTGGAAAGCGCTTCTTTGCCCTGAACGGCTTCCTCGGAAACGCTCCAAACATAGGAGGCGTCCTCCTTGCCGTTGTTGGTGAAGCTGAGGGAAATTACAAGGGCGTCCTTTCCGTCCGTATCCTTCATAATTTCCGCACCGAGGTAGTCAAGCTCGATTTTTCCGAGCTTTATGTGGGCGCTGCTTTTGTCCTTGCCGCTTATGTTTATGCCGTCCTTTACCTTTTCAAGCACGCCGCAGGCGGAAAGGGAGAAAATGAGCACCGCACAAAGAAGTATCGAGAGCAGGCGGCGGATAATTTTATTTTTGTTGTTCATAATAATGTCCTCCGTAGCCTTCTGTGCTCAAAGGGGAAAGCCTGAGCACGGATGCGCTCGCTGCGTGCTCGTTTTGAGCACGCAGGAGCATCCGTAAGGTCAACTTATGTGCCTTCTGTTACATTGGAACTGTAAGTGCAGGAGGTATAAAGCTCGTTGCCGTTTTCGACATTGAATACGATGTAGAGGAAATCTCCGTCGGCGTTCGTCCACTTGTAGCCGTGTCTTTCATCACTCCAGCCGGAGCCCATATCGTACCACGGAATACCGTCGCTGCCGAGAAGTTCGCGGGCAAGCTCGTAGTTGCGGTTAGCTTTTTCGGTGGTTCCCCGTCCGGTAAGCTCCTTGAACGCCTTGCGCATATCCTCAAGAGTGGCGTCGCCGGTGGCGTAGGCGTTGGATTTGCCATAGCCCTTGCCCATATCGTCGATATAGCCCGTGTCTCCGCTGTTTCCGGAGGAGCTGTCATTTGCGGTGGGAATAAGGGAGGTGTCAACCTTAAAGATTTTCGCGATATCCATAAGGTCTTTTCCGCGGTAGAACTTAACGCCGTCCTTCGGGAGCATGGGATAGTCCTCCTTGCTCCAGTTTTCGTCGCCCACGGGACGCAGGCAGGCAAAGAAGGAATAGACGTTGCCGCTGTCATCCTCGGCCTTTGCGTTTACGAACAGGCGGTCGCTGTCCTTGGGGTCGATTTGAATAAAGCTGTCGTCCGTGTCAAGGGTAATACCCATAAACTCGCCGCCGAGAAGCATGTGCTCGCCGTCCTCGTCGCTGTAACCGTAGCTTACATAGGTATTCTTGAAGTTATACTCGTTTGCTCCGTCGAACGCCACCGCAAGGTAGGGAACACAGCTTCCGTCGTCGTTGAAGATAAATCTTGCAATTATTTCAAACTCTGTTCCGTTGTTATCGGAATAAATACCGGTGCAGTCGTAAGCTACCGAAACTCCGTGCCAGTCGCCGGAGTAGAGATTTGCAAATTCGGGGCTGAATTCGCCGCCCTGAGCGCCGTTCATGGGCTCATAATCGGGATAATAGCCGTCTGCGGAGTAGTAGACCAAAAGATCGTCGAAGTAGACGGTTACAACACCGTTGTAATAGAAGAAGGTGGCGGATTCCGTACCGTCAACGGACTCAATGGTTCCGGAGGTGTAGTTGTAGGTGAAGGGATCAGGATCATCTCCGGCGAAAAACATGGTTCCGGTTCCGTCGGAATTAAACTCGATGTAGTTGCCCTCCCATAAAGAGTTGTTGTAGTCATCGTTGCGATAGAGGTATTCTCCGTCGGCGTACATTCCGCAGGCGAGGAATGTTCCGGAGATGCTGTCGCTGTTTGCGGAAGGCTGTTTTATGTTTTTTGCGGCTTCGCTGCCCTCCAAAACAAAGGTATATACGGTTCCGCCGTAATCAAGAACTATAACGTCATCCTTGAGAGTACCCTTGTCCTCAACTCCGTAGGTCTTGAAGAAAAGCTCGCCGTCACGAAGCTTCCACTTGCCGTCGAAGGAGAGGTCGATGCTGGTTCCGTAGTAGATAGTGCCGGTTCCGTCGGAACGAAGCTCAAGGTAGCGGCCTTCGGTATCCTCGACGGGGTCGCCGAATCCATAGTCGATGGTGGTGCAAAGATACATACCGGCGCCTTCTTTTTCCTTCTTGCCGCAGGAGCAGAGTCCGAGCAGCATGGTGAGAGCAAGAAGAACGCTAAGCAGTTTTATATACGGTTTCATAAAAAGACACTTTCCGCCCAATGTTTTTAGGCCTTTGTAATGAGGTTGCCCTTTTTGTCGGTGAATTTGCCGCAGATAATCTTGATAAGGTCAATGAGGTAGCCTATACCGAATACGCCTGCGGTGAGAAGCCAGATAATGCCGGTGCCGATTTTGCCTACATAGAAGCGGTGTACTCCGAGGCCGCCGAAAAGGATGCAGAGAATAAGGGTGGTAAGCCAATCCTTGGTGGGGGCGTTCGCCGGTACTGCCGGAGGAATGTAGTTCGGAACGGGTTCGTCGTTGAGAATTTTTCTTACGGTTTCGGCAACTGCGTCAAGATACTGGCTTCTGCGGAGAGGAAGACTTGCTATGTCGCCATAGCTCTTGTCAACGCGAACTCCGCCGACGGTGGCTTTTACTTCCTGAACATTGGGAACGAGCTTTACATGAGTGCCGTCGCTGAGATAAAGACGAACTACCATATCAAGTCCGGGAGCTTTCTGGAAAGAAATGCGGTCGCCGAGAACGCCACCCTTCAGCTCAAAGGGCATCTGGAAAGCAGCTGCGCGGGAGCTGAGCTTATCATAGACAGCTTCGAGGGTGGTGGGTGCACCGAGATCAAATTCTCTCGGCATATTAGCGGTTGCCTGTGCTTTCATGTTGTCTGCAAAGTTTGCCATTGTGTTGTCCTCCTTTTATGTAGGTACTGGTTTGTAAGCTTTTTGGCTTTTTTGAAAAAGGCGAATAGCCTTTTATACTGAATTTTATCTGCCGACGGCGCCGCCGCAGAATTCGCAGCAGCCGCTTGCGTCGGGAATGGTGGTTGCGCCGCAGAACGGGCAGGTCACAGCGGTTTTGGGAGCGGCGGCTGCGGCTGCATTGTCGCGCACGGTCTGGCGAACGTTGAGGAGTGCCTCCTTGATTTCCTCACCGATTTCCTTGTAGTTGCGATATTCGGCATTGTTTTCGGGGTTCGGCTTTGTTCCGCCGAAGGCTGCGCGAACCTGATTTTCGTCGTTGGTGTAGACGGAAGAGGGGTTAAGCTGGAATCTGATTTCGTTGAAATAGGGGTTATTGACGTTGATAATCACATCGAAGTCGTAGGAATACTCGTAGCGGGGCGGGTTGTAGCTTACATTGTTGCCCTCGGCGTCCTCGCGCGTTACCTCGGAGCGTTTTTCATCAATGTCAATGCGGCAGCCGGTTACGTCGGAGAAATCAAGCACATCCGGATTGGCGTCTTCAAGGTTGCGGGCGGAGGTCACCATAAATTTGCCTGCATCCTCGTCCAAAAGAACCTTTGTGTTCACACCGAAGGTGCGGGAGGTGTGGAAAGCCGCTACCTTGCTGCGGTTTGCCTCGCGGTATGCAAGCTGCTCCTTTATTTCCTCAACGGTGGAGTTTTTTCTGTCGCTGAACCAGGGGGAAAGCTTCTTCGCACAGTTTTTGCAAAGGTTTCCGTCCTCAAGTTTTCTGTTGCCGAGAAGACCTATCTCTCCGCCGCAAACGGAGCAGATTTTCTTCTCAAAAAGATTTCCAAACAGTCCCATGTCAATAGTCCTCCTATGTTTAATTGTTTTTTGACTCGGTATTGTTTTCTTTAATTTCAAAAGCGAGATCGTAAAGGAAGCTTAGAAGCTCCTGTTCGCCTCCTCCATTATAGCGGTTTGTAATTCTTTCGCCATTGTCCGTCAAAGAGACATAAATGCAGCTGCTGTCTGCGTCAAGCAGGAAGCGGCTCGGCGGAGTGTATTCACTCGGCTCGGAAAGAATGAATTCGTGCAGCCTTTCCTCAAGGCGTTTCCACTGTTCGGCGGTCATAAGAGCGTCGATTATTTCGATTTCGTCGCCGTTTTCGGAATTTAATCTGCAATTAAAATATCTGTCGTCGGGATTGGGCTCCTCTATGTAAAGCTCGTGAGTCTCGCTTCCCGCCGAAATGTTGAAGCACTGGCAGAAAACCGTGCTCGAGGACAGCCATTCGAAGCTGCTTAGAACCGCTTCGCCGCTTACAGCCTGATTTTTCGGTCTGTCGGCGTTTTCCTTGGCGAACATCAGTATTTCCTCGGCGAGGGTGCGAAGCTCCGGCAGGCTGTCTGCATATTCAATCTGCTTTTCTCTGCCGCTTTTCTCCCATGTGACGGAGATTGTGTTTGCTGAATAGTCGCGGGGTGAAATCAGCGGTTTTTTGTATTTTTTGAGGTCGGCCTCAAAAATCATATCTTTAACGCTCATCCACTCTATCCAGTCAATGGTCAGAGCGGAGGAATCGACATATTCACCAAGCTCCTCGTCAAAATACCACGCGGATATTTTCGGTTCGCCGTCCTCTACGAACATGGAGTAGAAATACTGGTCGGAGCGGGACATACCGCCGCCGGACAGTACTACTTTTGTTATGTCCGTATTTTTGCTTGCTCCGCCGCCGAAGCAGGCGGTAAGCGAAAGCGTTAAAAACGAAGCGGTAAAAATCATAACTGCAAGCTCTTTCACATTTTTCATCTTTCGGCTCCCATAGGAGAACCGCATCTGCTGCAAAAACGCGGCGGAACCTCAGTGGGGAAGGTCTTGAAGCCGCAGCGGTGGCACTCATAAATAAATTTTAACGAAGGCTTGAGTCCGCCGCATTCCGGGCAGAACTTTCCGACAGCCTCCCTGCCGCATTTGCATTTCCACATTTCTCCGGAGGGAGCTTTCGGAGCGGGCGGAGACTCGGCCTTCGGAGGTTCGCTGTCGTCGGTTATGCGTTTCTGCATGGTAGTTTCGTCGATACGAAAAAAATTTTTAGCGTATAACCTCATAAAGCATCCTTCCTTTCTTCAAAGGTCAGAGTGTATCCAATATCGCAGCGAGATATGTGGGAGAAACGGAAGCATAGATGAAATTATCTATAAGGCCGTCTTTTTTGACCTGCTTTACCGCGTTTGCAAGCTCCGCATCGGCGTTTTCGTCCACAAGGAAAAGAATCTTGCATTCCGGTACATGCTTTTTAACCTCTTTACAGAGCTTAAGCCTTTCCTCAAGCAGCCATGGAGAATATTTTGTAACCTCCATAACAAGTGCGTAAGCAAGGCAGAATTTGCATACCGCCACTGTTTGGTCCGGAGATTCCGTGCGCCGAATTACGAAATCCGGATCATTTTTGTTAAGTGCCTGAGAGATTGCGTCCGCGAACATATTACACTGCATGTCAAGCACAATTCTACGCATGACCTCACCATCCCCCTTCAGTCGACTTTTATAAAAACATACTTCCTTATGTTTTAATGTTATTTTAGCATTTCCGCAGGACTTTGACACTATACTTTAGTATAGGTAAAGTAAATAATTAAAAAATATACGAAAAGATATTAAAAAAAAGAAGCCCGGCTTCCCAGACTTTGTCATTTGGCGGATACACGCCGTTTATAATATTGTATTAAATACTGCGAAATGCTTATTCATCGTCCTCCGCAAGCTCCGCTATAAGCTTTGAGTTGCTCACCGCAAGGGCAAGCTGGAGCTTGTTTTCGAAATTCGTTTTTTGCAGCATATTGGAAACATGGTACTTGACTGTGGTGACCTCTATGCCCATAACCTCGGCTATTTTGCCGTAGGACATTCCGCGCAGCAGATAGCGCAGCACATTAAATTCGGACTTAGTGAACTCTGTGCTCATGGCGGTGCCGATTTCAACGACGGGGGGAGCGTCCGGGAAAATGTGTTCGCCGGAAAGGGTGAGCTTGATTATATTCATCAAAGTTGCCTCGTCAGCGTCCTTGTACCAAAGGCTGTCGGCGACCTTTTTCGCCTTTTTGAGCACCTCATAGTCCACAAGGGAGGTTATCACCACGATTTTTATGTTCGGGTGGCAGCTTTTTATCTTTTCTGCCGCCGAAAGTCCGTTTTCACGGTGCTCGGTCTGAACGTCCATCAAAATTAAATCCACATCTATGCCGCCGCAAAGCTCCGTGGCTTGATTTGCGGAGGCGGTGGATGCCACAAGATTGTATTCCGGCAGCTTTTGTATGTATTCCTCCAAAAGGCTGCGGATTATCTTCTGATCCTCGACTATCATAATGTTCGTCATCGGTCGTCCTCCTTTTTAGTCAGCATAACCTTGAGAGCAAAGCAGGGAAAACTTTGAACCGTCATGGAGCCGCCGCTTCTTTCTACCTTGCGGCGCAGGGAGGAAAGCCCACCCCCCTCGGCGACGGTTTTTGTGGGCAGAGCGCCGTTGTTGGTTATGGTAATTATATACACATTGCCAAAGGTGATTGCATTTACGAAAACCCTTGTGCCGTCGGCGTGGCGAACGCAGTTTGTGACACATTCGCAGATGGCGAGGGAGAAAAGGGAGCGGATATTTTCGTCATCCGGCAGAGCGCCGTCAATGACAAGCTCAACGCCTATATCCCTTGCGCGCCTTGAGGCGTATTCTATGGGGTCCTCCGCCCGGGAGGGACTGTTTGCGTTGCAGAGCACCCGTATGGCCTTTTCCCAAACCGCGGCGTTCTCCCGAATTTCGTCAATGCCGCGGTCGGTGAGGAGAATTCTGCGGGCGGAAAGAATACTGTGGCCTATGTCGTCGTGAACGCGCATTTTCATGGCGAGGGTTTCTTCCTCCCGCACAATATCCGACATCTGCTCGTACAGACGGTGGGCGCGCTTATTTGCGTCCGCAAGCAGAGCGTTTTCCTTTTCCAGCTCGGAGTACTGCTCCATAAGCTCCGTCACATCCGCGGCGGTGACCTGAGTGTAACGGTTGCCGTTTTTCGTGACTATGACCTTTTCCTCAAAGCGCAGAGCCTTTCCGTCGGGAAAATAGTATATGGGAAGGGCTTTGTTCGGTTGTAAAACTATTTCCGGCGGATTGGCAAGAGCATGGCGCAGCTCCTCCAAAGTCTGTATGCTGCTTCCCAAAAGCATATCTCCCACATAGAGCATGTGGCGGTTTACCATACGGGCAACGCCGTTCGTATCAAAAAAGCAGGCCGCTATGGGCAGATTGTCGAAGCCCTCTTTTATTGCGTTTCTTCTCATGCCGTCACCTCCGAAAGGGAAAGACACCATATTCCGTCGTCATCCCGCTCGATTTCAAGGGAGGGGAAGCGTTCCCGAAGCTCTGAAATATCCTCGTCGCAGGCGGCGCTGATATTTACGGAGAGAGTTTCGCCGTTGCTTTCGGCAAAGAGCAGCAGGGAGGAAAGGCTGTTTAAGCCGGCCTCTATAACCGCCTCAAAGAGGTCGTATATCATAATGACCTTTTCGGAGGGGGGCTGTGCGCCGTTAAAGTGAATCTCCGTGCGGCAGCCCACGCCGTAGAGCTTGAGCCCGGACACGGATTCGTTGAGGCAGAGGCGAAGCTCCTCGGAGGATACGGCGTGCTTCTGTCCCACAACGAAAACAAGGTTGCTCCGGCGCTTGACATAGGTTCCGATTATGACTATCTGCCCAAGGATTTTCCGCGCCTCGTCAATATCGTCGGACTGCTTCAGCCACTCCAAAAGCCCTTTCAATATTTTCAGCTGGTGCGAAACCCTTTCCTCCACAAGGCTGTAAAGGCGGTTTTCTTCAATCAGATGCAGCTGCAGGGCCTGCTGCTCGTTTTCCGCCTTCAAAATATCGCCCACGTCCCGAAGCTCGTCCTGCACGGATATAAGCTCCTCGGTGGCTTCGACTATTTCGGAAATATCCACCTGCCAAAAAATATAGCCGCCGCTTATGGGGCTGCCCCGAAGCAGGGTGTTCCTGTCAAGCTGAACGGTTCCGCCTGCGGCGTTCTGCAAATTCTCCTTGGAAATATCCGAAGCGTTGGTGGAACGGCGGTACAGGTTAAAATTCTTGTCCACAAGCTGAGCACGGATGGTGGTGGCATCCAAAAGCTCATTGTAGCCGATGTTCGACGGAATAAGCCCGCACTGTATGCAGCTTTCAAAGGTCGCCATAACAAAAAGGCAGATGGAAACCGTAATATCTCCCGCCAAAAGCCACACCCAATAGACTTTTTTTATTGAGGCAATGCAGTAGATAATCAAAAGCCCGAAGGGGAGCAGGGGAAGGCTTAAAAAAGTTTTGCTGTACGGTATTCGGCACTTTGAAAAGATAATACACAAAGAGCCAACGGCGCAGAACGCCTCCCATGCGAGAATATCATAATATCCGGCGTTGTAGGCGTAATCGGCATCGGAAAAAACTCCGCTTGGGAAAATAAACACAAGCTGGTGCAGGTCATTCGTGATTACAAGCAGGAAAAGCAGCGCCGTGGGAATATACATGAGCATCATGCCGCCGGGCAGGCGGAAATCGTCCGGCTTTCCAAGTGACGCTGCGACAAAAAGCGCAAACAGAGGGATAAAGAGCATGGCGAGGTAGTAGAGATACCAAAGAAAATGCTCGACAACGGGATTGCCTATGGTGTATTTTATTGTTCTGAACGAAAGCCAAAGCACCATCAATACTGAAATGGCTATAAGGTAGTCCCGAACCTGCGACTGCACAATTCTTTTGCGAATACTGAAGCCCCAAAGAGAAACCATTATTATGTAAATTGAGCTTCGTAATAAAACAAGCCAAGACCCGCTGCCTATGGTAATGCGGCTTATGTAGCGAATATACATGGCAATGGCAATAAACACAAGGGTGCAGATAAGAATAACGGTATCAAGCTTTCTCAGTTTGACCAAAGCGCTTTGCCACCTTTCCATAGTACAATTGATGGCATAATTATAACACCAAATCCCTATAAAAACTATAGTGAAATAAGAAAAAATGCCCGCTTGGTTAAAAAAGAGCGGCAAAGCGCCTGAATTTATTCGGAAACAGGGCTTTTTACTTTTTTAACCGCCGAATTTTTAATAAAATTAAAAATATTACGGATTGTATTTTTTCAAAAATGATGTATAATGTAAAAGACAAAATCTGTTTACGGAACGGAGGCTCACCACTGATGAGACCCATAAAAATATTTGTCGACAGCACCGCCGATCTCTCGCCGGAGCTTATTGCCAAATACGATCTTACCGTAATTCCGCTCTATGTCACCATAGGCGGAAAAGCGTATAAGGATATGTATGAAATCAAAGCGCAGGATATTTTCGACAACTACAATAAAAACAAGGAGCTGCCGAAAACCGCGGCGGTTTCCGTTGCAGACTACTTTGAAGCGTTCCGCCCGGTGGTTGAAGCGGGATATGATATAATCCACTTCACCATAAGCTCGGATTTTTCCGCCTGCTATCAGAACGCATGCATTGTAGCCGGGAAGCTGGGGCATGTCTATCCCGTGGACAGCCGCAATCTCTCCACCGGAATAGCGCAGCTTGCGCTGCTTGCAGCGGAGGAGGCTGCAAAGGGCGAAACGGACGCGGAGCATATTGCGGAATACATTCGCACTGTTATTCCGAGGGTGGATGTAAGCTTTGTTCTCAACAATTTGGAATTTCTTCACAAGGGCGGCCGCTGCAGCGGCGTAGCCGCTTTGGGTGCGAACCTGCTCAAGCTCAAGCCCTGCATTGAAGTCACCGAGGGCAAAATGGGCGTAGGCAAAAAATACCGCGGCAGCTTTGAAAAATGCGCCTCCGAGTATATCCGTGACAGACTCAGAGATGACGATACCGTGGATTTGCACCGTATTTTCCTCACATGGAGCGGTTGCGACAGGGAGCTTATAGATTCGCTGAAAGAGGAAATCAAGTCATATCATAATTTTGAGGAAGTCCTTGATACCGAAGCGGGAAGCACCATTTCCGGACACTGCGGGCCGGGCTGCCTCGGAATTCTCTATATTCACAAGGAAAAATAAGGGGATAAAATGAGAAGTCTTAAAAAACTTTACCGCATAGGCCGCGGACCCTCCAGCTCCCACACCATAGGGCCTCAGCGCGCCGCAAATATCTTCAAATCCGAGTACCCGGAGGCGGACGGCTTTCGGGTGACTCTTTACGGCTCTCTTGCGAAAACCGGCAAGGGACACATGACCGACGCGGTTCTGCGCCAAAGCTTTTCTCCCGTTCCGTCGGAAATCGTGTTCGACACGGAATATGACGGCGAGCTTCTGCACCCCTGCGCCATGGATTTGCAGGCATTCAAAGACGGAGAAGAAATCGGCAAGGCGAGGGTTTACAGCATAGGGGGCGGAGCCATTCGCATAGAAGGCTCCCAATACGTTGCGCCGCCGGATATTTACAAGCAGAACAGCTTTTTCGAAATTGCGGAATACTGCCGTCAAAACGATATGCGTATTTGGCAGTATGTCGAGCAGATGGAGGGCAAGGAGATATGGTCGTACCTTGAGGAAATCTGGGACGCTATGAAGCACTCCATTCGGGAGGGACTTTCCACCGAGGGTATCCTTTCCGGCGGGCTGAACGTTCAGCGCAAAGCGGCGTACCTGTATAACCAGTACCACATGGACGAAAGCGCTGAAACTCGTGAAAACCGCATCGTCTGCGCCTATGCCTTTGCGGTGAGCGAGCAGAACGCCTCCACCGGAACAGTGGTGACTGCGCCCACCTGCGGCGCTTCCGGCGTTGTTCCGGCGGTGCTGTACTATTTTCAGCAAAAGCGCAATCTTTCCGATATGGATATTCTGAAAGGACTTGCCACCGGCGGAATAATCGGCAATCTCATCAAGACGAATGCCTCTATTTCCGGCGCGGAATGCGGCTGCCAGGCGGAAATAGGCTCCGCCTGCTGTATGGCGTCCGCCGCCCTTGCGGAAATCTGCGGTATGAGCCTTGATCAAATAGAGTACGCGGCGGAGGTTTCCATGGAGCATATGCTCGGGCTTACCTGCGACCCCATAGACGGGCTTGTGCAGATTCCCTGCATCGAACGCAACGCCGTTGCCGCAATGCGTGCCATAAACGCTCTTTCCCTGGCAAACTTCCTAACCAATACGAGAAAAATCAGCTTTGATATGGTGGTAAAAACCATGTACGAAACAGGCAGGGATATGAATAGCCACTACCGCGAAACCTCCGAGGGCGGTCTGGCGAAAAACTATATCCACACCGAATATTAAAGCAAAAGCCCGGCTCCGCCGGGTCATCTTGTCGAAAAACTTCGTTTTCCGCCAAGATGACTTGAACAAAAACGCACCCCTGATGGGTTTCTTCCGCCCTATCTTCCTTTCC
>USFO01000004.1 GCA_900553955.1 uncultured Oscillospiraceae bacterium | reverse complement strand
CAAGTCTTTTATTCATTGAAAATAAAATAACATTAGGAACTCTTATCAGTGTTTTTATTGCAACAAGTGATGAAGCTAAAAACAAAATTAAAAAAACAATTATAGTATTAATAACTAAACTATCTTTCATGTATTCTCTTGCAGGAGAAACATACATGATAATAATTATTATAAATGATATTAATAAAACTAAAAGAAAGAAAAGAAAAAACAAAACACTTCCTATTAAATAAATATTTGAATGTTCTCCTTTATTTTTGCGATACTTTATATTATACCATTCCTGCGGGGAGCTTCGCAAAATTTTGGTGAAAATAAAATGAATTTTTTATTAAGTTTTGTTTGCTGTTCAACAATTTGTTTCTTTATAAAACAAACTCGAACATTGATGCTAACACATTCCATGTTTTTTTATCTAAAGTGCCATCGCACGTGCTTATTCCGGCGGTGCGTTGAATCTGTTTCAGTGCTTCCGTCGTTGCGCCACTGTTCGTTCCGTTTATTTCAACGTCGTCATAGCCGGAATATTTTACTGAAATTGCATTGAGCATAACCTGCGCGAAATACACCGCCCATGTGTGCTCGCCCGGTGCAGCGGTGCTGGCTTCGTTGCTCACAAACGGCGTTATGGGCAGCGGCGGCGTGATTCTGTCGATGCAGGCGCGGGTTTCGTTCATGATATTCTTCCATGTTTGGAAGTCCACTTCGCCGGTCTGCTCCATTCCGACGCTTTTCTGAAAGGCCTTTACCGCGGCGGTGGTTTCCGCGCCGAAGATGCCGTCTTCCTTCACCTCGGGAATGTCGCTGCCGTTTTTGTGCAGGGTTCTCAGCGCCCTTTGCAGCTGCCGAATGCTCTCGGTACGTTCGTTTTCGTCCATATTGCCTCCTTTTTTCACTGTGCCGAAAGGGTGTAGCCGGGGTACTGCCCGACGTTCGGCACGGAAACAGTTTCGTTAAAATACTTTTGCGGAACGGTGCGGACTATTCCACGGTACGCTTCATAAAGTGCGCCCCATGTTTCGCGCCCGACCACGCCGTCAGCCGCAATGCCGTATATACGTTGAAAATTCGTGACCTGCTCCCGAGTTTCTTCGCCGAACCGTCCTGTTATGGGAATTTCGTCCACTTGAGTATAGAATTTTGCAATCACGTTGATGAAATACTGCAAAAGGGTCACAAGCTCGCCGCTGCTGCCTACGCTTAGCGGTTCGATGAACTGATTCGGTATGTCTGAAAGCAGTTCGCCTTCGCCGTAAAGCTCCGCCAGACGCTTTACGGAGGAATATATGAATGAGATTTTGTACCAAGTCGCTTCGCCGACAATTCCATCCGGCGTAAGGTTAAACACACGCTGAAATGTGCGCACTGCGTCCTCGGTATTCTCGCCGTAGATTCCGTCTACCGGGTATATCCGCGGAATCGCCGGGTAGTTCTGCCCAATTCGGTTGAGCATCCGCTGCACCGTTTCAACATAGTGTCCGCGGCTGCCTACCTGCAGAGGCTCGCTTTGGAATGACTCAGCATACGGCAGAATCGGCGCCGTTTTTATGTCGATGTCGCTGCCGTAATAGTATTGCAGAATCTCGTATGGCGTATATCCGCGGTTCGCCAAATCCACCGTGCCCCATTGCGAAAGCCCGGGACAGGTTACTGTGGTGCCGTTACAGTACTCGGTATAATATGGATTAAAATATCCCTGCTTTGTAACATATCGGTTGAAAATTTCATCCACTATCTCACTGATATTCTTAAAAATGTTACGCCCTTTTATAAACTTTTGGTCATAACTTGTGGATGACGTTATATCGAATGGGTACCCCCTGCTGCGGTACCACTCGGTGTAAATCCGGTTGAGCGCGAACGTCACTTGAGCGTAGATGTTTGCCCGAAGGGCATTCTCCGGCCAAGTGGGATAAATCTCGCTTGAAGCGACGTTTTTTATATATTCAGGAAAGGAAACGGTCACATTTTCTGCGTTGGAATCCGGCGGTCCAAGGTGAACCGTTATAAATTCCGGAACCGCGACATAGCCCTTTACCATCAGTTGCCGCCTCCTCCCAGACATTCCGGCTCCGGCGTGAAGCTAAGCTCCAGAATCGAGGTCTGACCGCCGAAAACGTCCACCGGGTACCTATCTATGGGGAAATACCCCGCCTTGCGCGCACTTATATAATATGTGGTAAAGGTATCGCCTTTTTCGTCCGGCTCTCGCGAAAGGTCGCGGTTCACCGTTTCGACAGTCAGCGGCTCGGTTCTGCCGCTGCTGTTCGTCACAAGTATTCCCACAAGCTCCTGTCGCCCGCCACCGTCGTTTATGTCGGCACGACAGATTATAACATTCACGCCGGCTATTGGGTATGCGTCCCTGCCGGATGTGGCGGTGACGATTATCTTCCCAAGGTCATTTTCCGGGTTCAAGCCCTGCACGCCGTCCATCGCATAGGCATAATCCTCCGATGGGTGAATTTCCGTTTTGTCCGGCGTTTTGTCCGGCGTTTTGTCCGGCGTTGTGTCCGGCGTTGTGTCCGGCGTTGTGTTCTCCTTCGTGGGCGGACTCTCGAGCACGAGCTCTGCCGCCTGCTGCACCGCGGCATCCTGCCGCGCAAGCTTTTCTTCCAGTGCGTTGTCCTCCTGTGCCGCAGCGGGCACGCCGGTGCCCGCCAAATGCGGCGCACTGGCATATGCGCGGCGCATTTCTTCCTCGTACCGCGCCATCATGCTGCTGAAATCCGAATATTTTTCGCTGTAAATAATAAGCACCTTCTTTCCCTTACAGAATTTTATGAGGAAAAAAGGCGCTGTATTCATTTACGCGCATCAAAAAAGCCTCCGTATGCGGAGGCTTTTGACATATCAAATTATTTTCTGGGGCTGTTGAAAAGCTGCATCAGATCCTCGTCGAGAAAGCTGGGTTCCGGCTCCTTGGTATCGTCGTTATCGAAATTATACTTGATAAAATCGGGCATGGAGGAATCGGAGGATTTTTTGTTGTCGTCAAAACCCGTTGCAATAACGGTAACGGACATTTCATCGTTATAATTTGCATCAAGCGCCACACCAAAGATGAGGTTTACATCCGGCGAGCTTGCATCGTGAACCATGGTAGTCGCGGCGTCAATTTCGTCAAGGCTGATATCTGCGGAAGCAGTTATATTAATGATAACGCGGTGTGCGCCGTTTATAGAAGTTTCAAGCAGCGGGCTGGAAATCGCCATTTTAGTTGCCTTTTCCGCCTTGTCCTCGCCGGAGGCATGTCCAACGCCCATATGCGCAACGCCTGCGTCGCTCATAATTGAGCAAACGTCGGCAAAGTCAAGGTTGATAAGTCCGTCAACGGTGATAAGGTCGCTTATACTCTGCACTCCCTGGCGAAGAACATCGTCCGCAGCGGCAAAAGCGTTGAGGAAGGTAATCTTTGTATCAGAAATTGCTTTAAGTCTTTCGTTCGGGATTACGATAAGGGAATCCACATGCTCACGCAGTGCAAGGATGCCGCTTTCCGCCTGTTCCATTCTGTGTTTGCCTTCAAAAGCAAAGGGTTTGGTAACGATACCAACGGTAAGCGCGCCGATTTCACGGCTTACTTCCGCAACAATGGCTGCCGCGCCGGTGCCGGTGCCGCCGCCCATACCTGCGGTGATGAATACCATCTGTGCACCCTTAAGTGCATTTGCAATTTCGTCGCGGCTTTCTTCGCCGGCGCGCTGACCGACGGAAGGATCGCCGCCTGCGCCGCGTCCTTTGGTCAGTTTTTCGCCGATGGCGATTTTCTGTGTTGCTTTAGAAGAAACAAGCGCCTGTTTATCGGTGTTGATAGAAATAAACTCAACGCTGGAAATATCGGAATTTACCATGTGGTTAACCGCATTGCCGCCGCCGCCGCCCACTCCGACGACCTTTATAGTAACAACGCGACCGGTATCATTGTCCATGTCAAAATTCATCTGCATTTATTTTAAGCCTCCGTTTATGCACTCTATTTAATATAGAATAAACCTACTATAAGATTAACAGATTTTAAGCTTTATTGCAAGAGAAAATATAGGTTTTTACAAAATTTTATAGAACTTTTTTGCATTTACGTCCCGGCGTTTTTGCTTGAGCACGAAAAAGCGTGTTTGAGCACAATAATGCTCTGTTCAAGCACAGAAAAGCAGGCGTGCTCATTTTTTGAGCAACGCACAAGCGCCTTATGCTCATTTTGAGCACTGCAAAACAAGATGCGTGCTCATTTTGAGCACTGGTGCCTTATGTTTTTATAAATCTGCATGCTCATGCGGATCTATGGTATTCGCGTCATGCTAATTCAGCCCACAGAGCAAAATTCCCCTTCGCGCCTGACCGCGCAAAGGGGAATTTTGCTTGCCGATTGCATATATTAAACGAAAGGAGGGTGAATTCTTACTAACTGCGGTTATTCTTCGTCCTCGTCAGCAAAGCCGCTGCCCACGGTCTTTTGTAGGGAATCCCACGGAGAAATAGTCATTTCCTTGGTCATAACTCTGCCCGCGGTGGAGGCGTCCACTAAATAAAAACCATTTTTCGGCAGTTTTTCGGTGACGACTTCGTTCACAAACTGAAGCTTATATTCAAGCTCCAGCTCGTTGCCGAGCACGACCTTTATTCTGTCGCCGCAGACCATCACAATTTCCAGCGTATCGGTAAGGTCGATGAAGTCGTAGTTCTTCATTTCAAACTTCTGCATTGCTGTCATAATGGTATTGAGCAGCTCCAGACGCTTTGCGTCATCCTCGCTGTTGCTCACGGTGCTGATTCCGCGAACGGTTATCATACCATAGGGAACTTCCTCCAATCCGCGCTCCAGCACCTTGCCTTTGGAGCTGATTAGGGTGTATCCGTCTGCTTCCTCCAGCACGGCGAAGGGCTTAGCCTCCGTAATTGTTATGGTAACGGCGTTCGGAAAATTGCGCTTTACCTGCGCTTCTTCTATGTAGCTGTAAACGGAATACAGCTTGTCGGAAGCATAGGCGGTATCCACCTCAAAGAGGTTCTGTCCCTTGGTTATGCCGGAGGTGGAGATAATGTCCCGTTCGGGATAAAGCGTGTTGCCCACAACATTTATCCTGTCCACATTAAAAAGCATGGTAAGGCACATATAGATTGCTGCCGCAATGATGAATACGGACAGCACAATATAAAACGGCGTCATCTTGCGGTTTTTGCCGCGGCGGCGCTGCTTTTTCTTTTCTGCGGAAGGTGCTTCCGCAGGCTGCCTTTTCTCCTTTTTAAGTATTTTGAACTTCATTTTTCTTCCTCGCGGTGTGGTTTATCTCCGGTAAAGCTCCAGTATTTCTTTGCGGATGCGCTCATTTGCATCCGGCACGGCAAGCGCTTTTGCGTTTGCAGAAAGACGCGCGATTTCCGCCGGGTTATCGGTAAGCTTTTTCACTGCTTCGCAAAGCGATTCGCCGGTTAAATCCTTTTCTTCTATGACAACCGCCGCGCCGTGGTTCGCAAGCACCATGGCGTTGTGGTACTGGTGATTTTCCGCAACGTTTGGCGACGGAATGAGCACGGAGGCCTTACCCGCAGCTCTTATCTCCGCCAAAGTGATTGCTCCGCAGCGTGATATTACCAAATCCGCCGCCGCAAGGCAGCGCGGCATATCGCTTATATATTCCCGAATGATTAAGTTATTGTGCTTTGCGGCGTCAATGCCCTTTTCCTTGAGCAGGTCAAAGTAGTATGACGGACCATAGTAGGAGCCGGAGCCGTGAATATGCACAAAGTCCCGCTCCCTGAGGTGCCATGCCACAAGGTCTGCCACTGCCTCGTTAAGGCGTTGTGCGCCAAGGCTTCCGCCAAAGGAAAGCAGGCAGATTTTGTCGCCGACATTGTAAAAATCCCGGGCGGCTTTTCTGTCCTCGGTAAAAATCTCCTGCCGAACCGGGTTGCCGGTGACAACATATTCTTTGTCGGCGGGGAGGTACTTTTTGCTTTCCTCCACATCAAGCAGGATTTTATCCACATATTTCGCAAGCAGCTTTGTGGTAACCCCCGGCAAGGCGTTATTTTCCATGGCTATTGTCTTATAGCCCATAAGCGCCGCTTTTCTCACCACCGGACCGCTTACATAGCCGCCGCAGCCCATAACAATATCCGGCTTAAAGCCGTCGATAATCTTTTTTGCCCGTGCGGAGCTGCCCGCAAGGAACCAAAGGGCTTTTATGTTGTTTTTTATGTTCCGTGCGCTTAGGTGGCGCTGTATTCCCAAAACACGGATTGGCTCAAAGGCGTAGCCCGCCTTCGGCACAATTTTTGCTTCCATTCCGTTCGGGTTTCCGGCAAAAAGTACTTCCGTATCGGGGTCTTTGTCTTTAAGGTAGTTTGCAATGGCTATTGCCGGGTTTATGTGACCGGCAGTTCCGCCACAGGCAAAAAGAATTTTCATAAAAAGACTTCCTTCCTATGCTGTGAAGGCTGATTATAACTTATGGAGGTTCGATTTTTTTGAAACGGAGAGCACCACGCCGAGTTCGCCTAAGGTCATCATAAGCGCAGACCCGCCGTAGGAAAAGAGCGGCAGCGATATACCCGTATTCGGTATAGTGTTCGTAACAACCGCTATGTTGAGCAGCACCTGCATTCCTATATGGGTAACGCATCCTGCCGCAAGCAGGGAGCCGAAGCGGTCGGGGCAGTTGATTGCGATTACATAGCCGCGCCAAACAAGCAGCGCAAACAGAATAAGCACCAGCGATGCGCCGATGAAACCAAGCTCCTCGCACACAACGGCAAAGATAAAGTCGTTCTGCGGCGCAGGAATGTAAAGGTATTTCTGTCGCGAATTTCCGAGTCCCGTTCCCCAAAGTCCACCGGAGCCGATGGCGATAAGCGCCTGTATGGTCTGATAACCCTCACCCTTCGCATCGGCATAGGGATTCGTCCACATGGTAACGCGGTTTGAAGCGTATTCCATAAATGACGGAACAATAAGTATCACTGCTACCGCCGCTATTCCCAAGCCGATAAGCATTCCGAAATAGCGCAGCCGCGTTCCGCCGAACCACATCATTGCAATGCCAAGCGCACCGATGATGATTGTACCGGAAAGGTGTTTTTCTGCAATTATCAGCACAACCACAAGCCCAAGGCATGCAGCAAACGGCATAACGCCATACTGAAACGTTTTCATTTTATTGGCGTTGACAGTGGCGAAATGAGCAAAAAGAACAATTATTGCAAACTTTGCAATTTCCGAAGGCTGAAAGCTGAAGCTTCCAATATAAATCCACCGTGCAAATCCACGGTCGTCTCTCATAAACAGTGCCACTATCAAAAGCGCAACCGAACCTGCATATAAAAGCAGCGAATATTTCTGCAAAATCTTGTAGTTTACAAAAGAAACCGCAAGCATTGCCGCAATGCCCATTACCGCAAAGAGCAGCTGACGCTCGATATAATAAAAGCTGTTGCCCTGGTTATAAAAAGCATAGGCATAACTTGCGGAAAAAAGCATCACCAGTCCGAAGATAAGCAGAATAAGCGTAATTACCAAAAACGGAATGTCGATTTTTCCGCGGCGTTTACGCGGCTCAAGAAGATGTTCCTTCGCCGCGCTTACAGGTATGAAGCTGTTCAGATCTATGGTTATTGTCTTCATATTCCTGCCCTTTCAATGAGTTTAAGCTGCGTCAAACGGCTTTTACCGCCAAAACGGAGATTACCGCGCCTATGAACATCACAATGGAAAACACGATTACGATTTTCCATTCGCTCCAGCCGCACATCTCAAAGTGATGGTGAATAGGCGCCATTTTGAAAACGCGCTTGTGAGTGAGCTTGTAGCTGCCTATCTGAATTATATCCGACAGCGTTTCGATTACATATACAATTCCGGCAAAAAGAAGTATTACCGGAAAATCAATTCCGAATGCAAGCGCGCACACCATTCCGCCGAGGAACAATGAGCCGGTATCGCCCATAAACACCCTTGCCGGATGGCAGTTCCAAAGGAAATATCCCGCACAGCCGCCCGCAAGCGCCGCCGCAAGATAGGTCATTCCGATATGCCCGAGAATAGTCGCCATAACCATAAATCCGCAGGCGCAGACAAAGGTCACGCTTGAGCAAAGACCGTCAATACCGTCCGTGAGGTTTACGGCGTTGGAAGCGCCCACGATAATAAATACCGCAACCGGGTAATAGAATATGCCAAGGTCAATCTGACCGAAGAAAGGTATTCTGAGCACGGTGGAAAGAGTTCCGGAAATGTAAATTCCCACAAGATAAACTATTGCAAGCAGCACCTGCCCAAGGAATTTCTGCTTTGCGGTAAGTCCCTCGTTCTGATGACGAACCACCTTGAGGTAATCATCGATGAAGCCGAGGAAGCCATAGCCCAGTGCCATTATAATTCCGCTTGCAAAGCGGATTTTTTCTGTGGAAGGTTCATCTTTAAGGAAGAAGAAACCTGCGCAGCAAGCAAGCAGAATGCCCGTAATGAACATAAGCCCGCCCATGGTTGGGGTTCCCTGTTTATTTTTATGCCAGCTCGGACCGATTTCCAGTATGGTCTGACCGAATTTGATTTTTCTGAGCAGCGGTATAAACCAAATGCCCGAAAGTGCCGTTACGGCAAAGGCAATAAAGGCGCACATTGCTGTCTGCATGGAATTTTATCCTCCGTTATTTTATAATTCTTCGTAGAACGCCTCCGCAATATCCTCAAAGCGCATTCCGCGGCTTGCCTTGAGCCAGATTATATCCCCCGGTCTTGCAATTTTCCGCAGCTCCTGCGCCAGTTCGTCTTTTGAATTAAAATGCTTTGCGTTCTTCATACCCGCATTTTCCGCACCCTTTGCTATGAGCCTGCCAAGCTCACCGTAGCAGAAAAGCACGTCGGCGGCTGCCGCCGCTTCTTCTCCGGCGGCAAGGTGGGCACTTTCTGCAACTGCTCCAAGCTCCAGCATATCGCCGAGCACGGCGATTTTCTTTGCGCCGTCCGGAATTTTGCGGCTGCCAAGGGTGAGCATCGCCGCCTTTACGGAATCGGGATTTGCATTATAGCAGTCCTCGATTACGGTAACTTCGCGGCATTTGCGGGCGCGCTGACGCATTCCCGTGGAGCGGAAATTTGCAAGAGCCGAGGCTGCGTGCTCGGGCTTTACGCCGGCGGCAACGCCCGCGCCGAAGCCCGCAAGGGCGTTGAGCACATTATGAGCACCGATGCAGGGAATTTGAGCACGGTAGCTTTTGCCGCCGTAAGCTATGTCAAATTCGGTGCAATCCTCGTGCTCGGCGATATTCTCCGCGGTGATGTCCGCGGATTTATCCTCGACAGCATAGTATACCACATTGTAGTCCGGAAGGCAAACGTCCCGCAGCATATCGTTATCTTTATTGAGCAGTAGCGTGCCGCCTTTTTTGAGTCCCTCCACGATTTCAAGCTTTGCTTTTTTGATGTTTTCCCTGCTGCCGAGGTTCTCTATATGGCAGGTTCCTATGCAGGTAATCACTGCAATATCCGGCCTTGCCGGAACGGTAAGCTCGCGGATTTCACCCGGCCACACCATTCCGAATTCAAGCACCATTGCCTCGACAGAGGGGTCAAGCTCCAGCATGGTTTTCGGCACTCCGACTTCGTTGTTCAGGTTATTTTCAGTTTTAAGGGTTATAAATTTGCTTTTTACCACCGCAGCTATCATCTCTCTGGTGGTGGTTTTGCCCACGCTGCCGGTAACGGCAATCACCACGGGATTAAATTTGCTTCTGTAAAGCCCCGCTATGTCAAGGAAAGCCTGACGGGTGGTTTTTACGAAAAGCAGCTTATCCGTTCCGTAGTCGCCCTCTTTTTGCACTACGGCAAAGGCTGCGCCTTTTTCCATAGCGGTTTTTACGAAGGCGTGACCGTCAAATTTAAGCCCGCAAAGCGCAACAAATAAGCTGCCGGGCTTAACGTCCCTTGAATCCGTGCAAATATCGGTTATTTCAATATCCGGCAGCTTGATTTTTGTTTCTGCACCGATGGTTGCCGCAATTTCCCTAAGCTTCAGCGGAAGCATTCAAATTCCCCCTATAATGTCACTTTTGCATTTTGTCAAGCATATCCTGTACGATTACTTTCTCGTCAAAATACACCGTTCCGAAGTCAAGCACCTGATAATCCTCGTGTCCTTTTCCCGCAAGCAGAAGCACGTCACCCTTTTGGCAGTGCTCAAGCGCCCATTTTATCGCCTTGTATCTGTCCGGTTCATAGTAAAACGGCACGCCGCAGGCTTTAAGCTCCGGCATGGCGTCCGCGGTTATTTGGTCGACAGGCTCATTGCGCGGGTTGTCGCTTGTAAATACGATAAAATCCGACTTTTTAGCCACTGCGTCCACCATAAGAGGACGCTTTTTTCTGTCCCGCCTGCCTGCACAGCCGAACAGTGTTATTATTCTGCCCTCGGCACACTCCTTGATGGCGTCGAGCACCTTTTCAAGCGCGTCCGGACCGTGAGCAAAATCGCGTATTACGGTAAAGTCATGGTTTGTGGGGATAACTTCCACTCTGCCCTTTACGCCGGGACAGGTGTTCAGCGCTGCGACTGCATCGTCAAAGCTTATACCCACGCTTATTGCGGCGGCAGCCGCAAGCATCGCGTTGGAAACGGAGAATTTGCCCGGCATTGCGAATTTCACTCTGCCGATATTTTCCCCTGCCACAAGGGCAAAGCGACAGCCGTTTGCTGAATTCCGCACATCGTGGGAGGTGTAATCTGCCGCAAGGTCGTTTATGGAAACAGTCTGCTTCGGGCAGGCAACCTCCTGTGCAAGCGCCCTGCCGTAATCGTCGTCAACGCAGATTACGGCTTTATCGCAGAGCTTAAAGAGGTACTTCTTCGCCTCGAAATAGTTTTCCATGGTGTGGTGGTAATCAAGGTGATCCTGAGTGAGGTTAGTAAACAGCGCCGTTTCAAACCGGCAACCCTCCACCCGGTGCTGATCCAGTGCCTGGGAGGAAACCTCCATCACCACGTACTCGCAGCCGGCGCGAAGCATTCTTGAGAAGATAACGTGCAGCTCCGCAGGATCCGGCGTTGTGTACTTCGCCGGAAGGGAAATATCTCCTATCAGATTTTGAATTGTTCCGATAAGCCCGACTTTTTTGCCGCTTGCCTCAAGAATATGCTTGATAAGATAGGTTATTGTGGTCTTTCCGTTGGTTCCGGTAACGCCTATAAGCTTCATTTTCTCCGCCGGACGGCCGTTTATGTTGGCGCACATAATCGCATACGCCGATCGCGAATCCTGCACGAGCACCTGCTCTTCAATTCCGGTATCCCGCTCCGCCACAATCCACGAAGCGCCGCTGCGCTTTGCGGCACGGGCGTATTCGTGACCGTCGCTTGTTCCGCCTTTTACGCATACAAAGACGGAACCCGGCTCGACCTGCCTTGAATCGCAGGTCACGTTCTTTATTTCAATATCCTTAATCGTACCGGAATATTCAACATCCCTCAAAAGTTCCGAAAGGAGCAATGGGGTCACCTCCAAAAGAATTTTGCTCTGCGGCGTCAGCCGCCGCTGCTATCATCGCCCGATCCCACGGTGAAGCTTACTTCAATCACCGTGTCGGGATAAACCATCGTACCTGCGACGGGATTCTGGTTGTATGCAACCTGATTTTCCGCCGTTTCGTTCACTCCCACAAGCTTGAGCTTCAGCCCTTTGCCGACTATGGCGTTGTTCACTTCCGTAACTGTCATTCCGAGTACGTCCGGAACCTCAATTTCCTTGGGTATAAGCTCCTCGTCGGTGTAAAGGGTGATAGTGCCGCCTGCAGAAAGCTTCGCGCCTGCCTCCGGCGACTGCTTTACAACAGTTGCTCCTTCGCCGACGACGTTCACCGAATAGCCCTGCATACGCAGAACTGTCATCGCGTCGTGAACTATCTGATCGGTCACATTTTTGACCTTTCCGGTCATGGCTTCAAGCTCTTCTGCGGTGTAGTCGGGCTCGATTCCGAGATAGGGCAGAATATCCGCAAGCATTGCGCCGACCACCGGCGCCGCAACAACTGAGCCGTAGGGGTTTTCCATCTGCGCTTCGTCAAGGAGCATGAGCACCACTATCTGCGGATCGTCTATGGGTGCCACCGCAAGAAAGGACGAAACGTAATCTTCAACGCCGTCGTCACCCTGCTGGTCAAGCTTTTCGGAGGTTCCCGTTTTGCCTCCTATGCGGTAGCCGGGGACTCTGGCGGTTTTACCGGAGCCTTCGCTGACTACCTTTTCAAGCAGCGTGCAAACCGTAGCGGAGGTATCCGCAGAAATAACCTGTCTCACAAGGTTAGGTTCTTTCTGCATAACAACCGTTCCGTCGCTTGCCACTACCTTTTCCACTATATACGGCTCGTAGAGATTTCCCCCGTTTACCGCGGCGCAAACCGCCGTTGTGAGCTGAATGGGCGTTACCTTAAAGGTCTGACCGAAGGAGCTTGAGGCAAGGTCTATTTCCGACATGGTGTCCGGGTTGTGATAGATACTTGTCGCTTCTCCGGGAAGATCTATGCCGGTTTTTTCACTAAGGCCGAACGCTTCAAAATAGCTTACAAAGTTTTTAAGCCCCATATGCAAGCCGATGGTGATAAACGCCGGGTTGCAGGAATTTTTGATTGCGTCACCAAGGGTCTGACTGCCGTGCCCGGTGGTTTTCCAACAGGAAATCTTTCTGTCGCCAACCATTATGTAGCCGGGACATTCAAATGTATCGCCAAGGGTGGTTGTGTTGCTGTCAAGCGCGGCGGAAAGGGTAATTATTTTGAAAACAGAGCCCGGCTCATATGGGTCGGAAATTGCTTTGTTTCTCCACTGGTCGTACTGTGCAGATTTCAGAGCATCGTTCTGCTCGTCCTTGGGCAGCGCCTCTATTTCCGCCTTAACAGTGTCGCTCACGTCAAGATATTTGTTCGGGTCGAAGTCGCCTTTGGTTGCCATCGCAAGTATCTTGCCCGTTTTTGCGTCCATTACTATGCAGGCGCCGCGTTCCTTTACGCTGTGCTCTTTTACCGCAAGCTCAAGGTGCTTTTCGACGAAGTACTGCACGCCATCGTCAAGGGTAAGCACTATACTGTTGCCGTCCTCGGAGGAATACAGCTCGTCATAGCCGAAGGGCATATTGCTGCCCCAAGCATTCTTCGCGGAAACGACCTTGCCGGAAGTGCCGCTGAGCACGTTGTTGTAATACGCTTCAAGCCCATATGCGCCGGAGTTCGTGGCGTTCACAAATCCGATTACAGAAGAAGCGAAGTTCTCGTAGGGGTATTTGCGCGAAATATCTTCCTGCAAGTTTATTGCGCGAATTCCGTTGTTGCTGGCGAAGGTGGTAACCTCTTCCGCGGTAGCTTTGTCAATTCGCGATTTGACCACCTTGTAGTAGGTATTGCCTCCGCATTTTTCGCGAACGTAGTCCTCGTCAAGGTTCAAAATCTCCGCAAGCCCGGAAATTATCAGATCCTTCTGCGTTTCATTCTCTATGTCAAGGGGCGAAACGCAAACCGTCCATGCAGTGGAGCTCATGGCGAGAACGTTATTGTTTCGGTCGTATATGTACCCGCGGGAAGCGGAAATTTCCGTTACACGCAGCTGCTGCGAAGCAGCCTTGCGCTGATACTCCTCCGCATCCACTATTTGGAGCTGAAACAGCCTTATTATAAGTGCCGCAAAGCCGACGACAACGATAATTGCCGACGCAAAAAGCATTCTTCCTTTTGTGGTGTAGTTCGGTGACTTGCTCATCTTAGATACAGTTTTTTCTCCTTTTGCCAAAGTTTCGTCGATAATCGACATCTCCCCTATTATGAAGACAGCGCCGTTATCCGCTTTTACGGTTTTTAACGGCGCTCTTGTTTATATTATTGCATCAAAAGTGCAAGTATTCCGCAATAAATTCAATAAAGTCATTCCAATACTGTTCAATAAGATATTTTCCGCCTGTTTTTGCAACAGAAATCTCATCATCCCCGGTAAGGTTGACGTACTCTATCTGGCTTGAATCTATTTTGGAAAGTCCAAGGTTCTTTTCGGCAGATTCCTCGAGGGTTTTGATGGAGGTGCTTGCCTCAAGCTCGCCCTCAAGGCGCATACGCTCGGTATCAAGGGCACTTATCTTTGTGTCGTAAGAGTTTACCTCCGCTGTAAGCTCGGTAAGCACCACTTGGCTGTATATCATAACAAGAGCCACAATAATAACAACCATTGCATCTAGGATAAACCTTAACGGCGCAACGGATTTTTCTTTTCTGCGGTTTTTTATAACGCGAAGGGAGCGGGTTTTAAGCTCCTCGTCGTGCTGTTCCTCTGTTTTTGCCGCAAAATTATCAAGATCGTAAGCAACCTCCGCAGACAAAGTTCTTACCTCCTCATTGAATGGTTTATAATTTCTCGATTACACGAAGCTTTGCGCTTCTGCTTCTGTGATTGTACAGGAGCTCCTCGGCGCTCGGCTCGATGGGTTTTTTATTCACGAGCTTGCCCCTCGGCTTTCTGCCGCAAACGCATACCGGAAATTCCGGCGGACAAATGCAGCCTTTTGTGTATTCGGCAAAGGCGTGCTTTACCATTCTGTCCTCCAGTGAATGGAACGTTATTATGGCGAAGCGTCCGCCGGGCGCAAGACGGTCAAAGGCGCCGTCCAGCGCTTCGGAAAGCTTGTCCAGTTCTCCGTTTACCGCAATGCGTATTGCCTGAAAGGTTTTTCGCGCCGGATGACCTCCGTCCCGGCGAGCCGCCGCCGGAACCGCGTTTCGCACTATATCCGCAAGCTCCGTGGTGGTTTCTATTGGCTTTATTTTTCGTGCGTCCACAATGGCGTTTACTATGCGCGGCGTGAATTTTTCCTCGCCGTAGTCGTAAAGTATCTTCGCAAGCTCCGCCCCGGAGGCTTTATTCACCAAATCATAGGCGGAAAGCCCCTCTTGGCTCATTCGCATATCAAGGGGTGCTTCGTTGTGGTAGCTGAAGCCCCGCTCCGCATCGTCAAGCTGATGGGAGCTTACGCCCAAATCTAAAAGTACGCCGTCGACCTTTTCTATTCCCAATTCGTCGAGCACTGCGGGAATTTCGGCAAAGTCCGAATGGATAACCTTTGCACAAGGGTACTCCGCAAGGCGCTCCGAAGCGATTTTAACCGCGTCCGGGTCTTTATCGAGGGCAATCAGTCTGCCGGTCGTAAGGCGCTTTGCAATCTCTCTTGAGTGCCCTGCTCCACCTGCCGTGCCGTCGATATAAATTCCGTCCGGCTTTATATTAAGCCCCTCTATACTCTCCCAAAGCAGCACGGAAACATGATGAAAGTCCATATCACTCATACCGCACCTCAAAAGCCAAGCTCGTCCATAGCTTCGGCAATGGCATCGGAATCCATAGCGGAGCTTCTGGCAATCCAGTTCTCTTTATCCCAAACCTCAACATGGTCGGAAGCGCCGATTACCGCAATTTCTTTGGCGAGTCCGGCGTGGAGCCGCAGTGTGGGGCTTACAAGCACCCTGCCCTGCTTATCGGAATTAACAACGGTGGCGCTGGAAAACATAAAGCGTTTCAAATCCCTTGCTTTCGCTTGGGGAAGTCCCGCAACCTTTTCGCTTATTCTGCTCCATTCCTCCATGGAATAGGCGGAAAGACAGCCGTCAAGCCCTTTGGTGAGCACGAACTGCTCGCCGAGCTCTTCACGAAGCTTCGCGGGAAAATTTACTCGTCCCTTTTCGTCGATATTGTGATAATACTCGCCGATATACAAAGCCGTCTTCCCTCCCTCTGTGTTTTTCGGTGGATTTCAGGGATATATACCCACTTGTCCCCACTTTTCACCACTTAATTATATTATAATTAAATTCACGCAAATTGCAATACCTTTTATAATATTTAACGCTCTTTTTGCGAAAATTTACAAATGTAAATTATGGTATGTTTCTGTCTTTTTTCGTAGAGATTTGCACAGTAAAAAAGACATCCGCCGGGCGGATGTCTTTTTGTGCTTTATTTTTTCTTTTTCGGTTTCGGCGCAGGGAGTTCATCGTAAATCGCTTCAAAAAGCCCGGTTAAAAAATCCGGATTATCAACTTCCTCCACCAAAAGCATATCCTTCGCGCCGTCGTAGGGCGGCTCGTGCCTTGCGCCGGGCAGATACTTTTCCGCCGCGGGAACAAGCTTTACCAGCAGTCTGTTGTCGCAGACATACGCCGCAATTTTTCCGCGGAAATAGATTATGTATTCACCCATCATCCGGCGTGTCTCAACGCCGTCGAGGGCGGAGAGCTGCTCCATTATAAAATTTATGTAATCCTTGCTTGTGGCCATAGTTACCTCTCGATTTTTATGTAACGGAATGTGCCGTCGCTTTCTTCCGCAAAGGCAATTTGCTTTTTGGCAAGCAGAGGCAGAAGCTTTTCGTCAATGACGGGCATATCAATTCGAAACGAGCTTATTACGAAAATCGCACCGCCGGGCTTTGTCACCCGAAGGCACTCTCTCAGCACCTTTTCAAGCACTGCATCCAAATGCCCTATGGCGTTATACATAACCGCGGTGTCGAAGCTGCCCTCCGGAAACGCCATATTCGTGGCGTCCATTATGGTAAAGGCAAAATCTTCGGTTTTGTGCGCCTGCGGCGGCAGGCGGAGATAATCAAGGTCGATTCCGTCCACGCTTTTCGCCGTCTGCGCCGCCGCAAGAGAAAACTCCGCACAGCCGCAGGCAATCTCCAAAACGGCTTTGCCGTTTATATTTTCCGCAATATGTGCTATTGCCTGCTCAACGCGCTTCAAAGGGTTTCCTCCCCGCCGCAAAGGCTTTTTAGGTCGTTTTTGTCAATTCTGTAATAGCGGAACATATCGTCTTTTGAAACAAAGCGAAAGCCCGCCTTTTCAAGGACGTGCGCGCTTCTTTCGTTTTTGTGAATCGTATCCGCAAACACGGTGCTCATATTCATCCGCTCAAAAGCATATTCAACCGCAAGGCGCTCCGCCGCCGTTCCGTAACCGCGATTTTTGAAGCCGTCGCTTTTAATGCCGATTCCAAGCTCGCAGGTTTTGCTTTCGCGGTCAATATGCTTAAAATAGACTTCTCCGATCACCTTACCGTCAAGCATAATTGCAAAGCTTTTTCTGTCCGGCTTGTTTTGCTTTTCAAAATGGGCGTCCGCGCTTTCTTCGCTGTATTTATAGGGCTTAAACGCGCTCATATCCGCAAAAATCATCGGGTCGTACTCATAGCCGCGAAACAGCTCCCTGCAAAGCTCTTTTGTCATTTCTTTAAGTATAATTCCATCCATTTCTCTATACAACAAAACCCGCTCCGGTTCCAAAGCGGGTTCTGTATTTTCAAAATTATTTTTCGCCGCTCTGACCCTTTTGCTGCTGACGGAACGCGGCGCGGGTGCTCTTTACCTCGTTCATGGAAGCGGCAAGGCTTTCCTCGGTGTTCTTGAGAATGTTATCCACGAATTCCTTTGCGGACTGGCGCATTTCGCGGCTCTGCTGCTGCGCCTGCTGAGCGATTTCCGCCGCCTTGCTTCTGCTCTGGCGAACAATTTCTTCTTCCTCCACAAGGGCTGCGGCGCGTTTTTCCGCCCGGGCGATAATTGCCTCCGCCTCTTTCTTTGCGGTGTTCACAATCTCGGTGCGGTCGGCAACAATAGACTGCGCCTGTCTGATTTCGGTGGGCATATTAAGGCGAACGTCGTCAAGCAGCTCGCGCACCTTGTCCGCGTCAACAACGCAGCGGCCGCCGGTAAGAGGCAGCGACCATGCACGGTCAATAAGCTCATCAAGCTGATCGAGAATTTCTTCAATAGACATAAAACATACCTCCGTTTATATTATCGTTGTTTTATCTTTCTTTTTTTAGCACGGTTTCAATGGTTCCGAGGGCTTCTGCCGGAACGAAGTCGGAAATATCTCCGCCGAAGGAGGCTATTTGCCGCACAAGGCTGGAGCTTATATACATATTCTCCGGTCTTGCGGTTATGAACACTGTTTCGGCATTCGGCGCAAGGCTTTTGTTGGCAAGCGCCATTTGAAATTCGTAGTCAAAATCCGTTGCGGAGCGCAGACCCTTTACTATGGCCTTCACTTCGTTTTTCTCAACATATTCCGCCAAAAGTCCTCCCCATGAATCCACTTTTATCCGCGGATCACCGGCTATGGCGCTCTCAATCATTTTGCAGCGCTGCTCGGTGGTGAAATCGTAGTGCTTGTCCGGGTTCGTCATAACAAGCACTATGACCTCGTCAAAGAGCTCCGCCGCACGGCGCAAGATATCTATATGCCCGTTGGTCACCGGGCAAAAGCTGCCCGGACATACGGCTTTTTTCATTCGTCGTCTTCCTTCCGATAGGAATATACCATGGTTCTGCCATAGCGGTATTCTTTGATTTTCACAAGGCCGCCCGCCCTTTCGGGAAGCTCCACGCCCTTTGCCGTTTCGCAGAACACAACTCCGCCCGCCCGCATAACTCTCGAAACCGCAGGCAGCACAGTCGCAAGCTGCTGTGCCGCATAGGGCGGGTCAAGGAACGCAATATCGAAGCGTTCAAACGCGCCCGCAAGGTAAAGCGCCGCATCGGTGCTTTTCAGCTTTGCGTTATCGAGGAAGCCGCAGTTCTTCAGATTTTCCGTTATGCAGCTCTGAGCGTCCTTTGCGCTGTCCACAAACACCGCAGATTTTGCTCCCCGGGAAAGCGCTTCTATTCCGAGCTGACCGGAGCCTGCGAACAAATCGAGCACATCTGCGCCTTCTATAATAAACTGTATGGCGGAGAAAATGCCCTCCTTAACTCTGTCGCCGGTGGGACGGGTGATTTCTCTGCCCTCCGGTGCAATAAGGCGTTTTCCCTTTGCCGTTCCCGTAATAACTCTCATTTTTATACCTCCGTATGGGGCTACTTTTATTATCCTATTTTTTGTGTAAAAAGTCAATGCCAAAGCCTAAAAAGCCTTGCTTTTCCGCTTTATTCTTCGCTGTCGAGGAAGCTTCGCAGGGACTTTGCCGCAGCCCTGGTCATTCCCGGCGCGGCGGCAAGCTCCTCCTCCGTTGCGGCACGGATAGCCTTCATTGTTTTGAAGTGCTTCAGCAGCGCCGCAGCGCGCTTTTGACCGACTCCCGGAGCTTTCGTGATAAATAACTCGAAATTGGTCTTGCCATGCTTCTGGCGGCTGTAAGTAATGGTGTAGCGGTGAACCTCGTCCTGCACCGCCGTAACGAAGTTGAAAACCTCCTTAACCGGAGAAATTGCTATTTCTCCGCCGTTCTTTGCGATGGCTCTCGTTCTGTGGCGGTCGTCCTTTACCATACCGAAAAGCGGCACGGATATATTCATCTCGTCAAAAAGCTCCTGCACGGCGGCCACATGACCCTTGCCGCCGTCCAACAGAATTAAATCCGGCATGGTGCCGAACGACGTTCTCCGCTCGCTTTCCTCCGTATAGCGTTCAAACCTGCGGCGGAGCATTTCCCGCATACAGGCATAGTCGTCCGGTGCGACCGCGTCTTTTATGGAAAATTTTCTGTAATCGGAGCGCTTCGGTCTGGCGTTTTCGTAAACCACCATGCCGCCGACCACGGTTTCCGCACCGAAGTTTGAAATATCGTAGGCTTCTATTCTCTCCGGCGGCTTTTCAAGCCCCAGCAGCCTTGCAAGCTCGTCCAAAACGGCAATTTCCCGGCTGGTGCGCAGCCTTTCGTGAGAAAGCCGCTCCGCCGCATTGTTGTATGCCATCTCCGTGATTTTGCGGCGTTCGCCCTTTTGCGGAACGGAAACCGTCACCCTGTGCCCCGCCTTTTCCGAAAGCCACAAAGAAAGCAGCTCCGTGTCCTCGCACTCCTCGTGCAGTGCGATTTCTTTCGGAATATCCTCTTTATCCGCATAAAAGCTCTGCAAAAACTCCGTCACCGATGCGGGATCCGCGCTCAAATCCTTCATTACATACTCGCTTTTGTCCACAAGCTTTCCGCCCCGAAAGGAGAGCACCACGGCGCAGCCGTTTTCGCCGCTTTGGGCTATTGCCACCACATCCTGCTCCGGCATTTTGGAGAAAACCACCTTTTGGCGGCTCGCAATACCCTCTATGGCGCGAATTCTGTCCCGCAGCGAAGCGGCGCGCTCGAACTCCTCGTTTTCGGCGGCCTCGTACATACGCTCCGTCAGCTTTTCTATGGAAGAAGCGCTGCCGCTCTTTATAAATTCCAGCGCTTCGCCGAGAATTTCGTCATATTCTTCCTCAGAAATTTTTCCCCTGCAAACGCCCATGCAGTTTTTGATGTAGTAGTTAAGGCAGGGTCTTCCCTTGCCGAATTCCGCCGGGAATTTTCTGCCGCAGGTGGGCAGCATGAAGGCTTTATTTGCCTCCTCCACGGTTTGGCGCACCACAAAGGAGCTGATGTAGGGACCTATATATTCCGCGCCGTCGTCATACTTTTGCAGAACGCCGGTCAGCCGGCTGTACGGTCCCGGGGAGACCCTCACATAGCTGTATCCCTTGTCATCCTTGAGCAGAATATTGTACTTCGGTGCGTACTGCTTGATAAGGCTGCATTCCAAAATTAGCGCTTCAAATTCGCTGTCCGTAACGATATATTCAAAGTCGTAAACATGCTCCACCATACGGTAGACCTTCGGCAAATGCTTTTCCACGTTCCGAAAATAGCTTGTTACGCGGTTTTTCAGCTTCTTTGCCTTTCCCACATATATAACCTTGCCGGTTCTATCATGCATTATATAAACGCCGGGCTGCATAGGGAGACTCAGGGTCTTTTCGTGAAGGTACGGCAGGCGTGGATTTTCCATTTAAAGCGCCTCCTTTCGGATTTCAAATCTATATTATATACAAAAAACGCCGCAAAGGCTACCCATTTGCGGCGTTGTTTTCAAAAATTTAAGAAATCAGTCGGTAAAACCGGACTCAACAAGCTTTACGAGCGCTTCAACGGCGGCTTCCTCATCAACGCCGTCTGCGATGATGGTAACTTCTGTACCGCCGAGAATTCCGAGAGAAAGAACGCCAAGAAGGCTTTTTGCATTAACTCTGCGTTCGTCTTTTTCCACCCAAATAGAAGATTTGAATTCGTTGGACTTCTGAATGAAGAACGTTGCCGGACGTGCATGAAGACCGACCTGGTTTTGAACCTTTACCGTACTAGAAAACATATGTATCCTCCTTAATAACTCTCAAATGTTTTTCCATTCACATTATATCATTATAAAAAACTTAATTCAATGACATTTTGAGCACGGAAACTAAATTCTATAATTTTTCCATAAGAAGCGAGGGCTTTCCTCTTTTCTTTGGTGAATATTCCTATAAACTTTCCACCATCAATACCAAGTTGTACACTATCGCAACAATAATTGACGGAAGCATATTTGCGGTACGGATTTTTGCGTTTATGGCGAAGTTAAGACCTATGCAGACTATAAGCGCGCTGCCGACCATTGTGATGTCGGTCATCATGTTCGCCGAGGAATTGAGCACGCCGGCCACCGCAGAGGCTCCCAGGGAAATAATGCCCTGATATACGAGCACAAATCCCGCCGCAAAGGTTGCCCCTATTCCCATGGTGGAGGTAAGCACCAGCGCCGTCACAGCGTCAAGCACGCTTTTAACCAGCAGCAGGCTGTAATCTCCGGTAAGTCCGTCGTTTATGGGGCCCAAAATCGCCATGGAGCCGACGCAGTAAACCAGAGTTGCGGAAACAAAGCCCCGCGCGAAGCCGTCAAACTTCACGCGGCACTCGATTTTCTGCCCCAAATCATTCACCTTGCGGTCTATGTCGATGGCTTCGCCTATGGCGGTTCCTATGACGAGGCAGAGAAGCAAAAGCATTCCGCCGTTTTCGACTATTTTCCCGTTTTCGCCCACGGTGAGCATATTCGTCAGAACACCGTCAAAGCCTATTATGAACATCGCAAGCCCCATAGCTTTCATAACGCCGTCCAAAATATTATCTTTTATGCCCTTTTTGAGCACAAGTCCAAAAAGACCGCCCACAACTATGGCGGCAGTATTTATCAAGGTTCCGGTCATTCAGTCATTTCCTTTATATTTTTCATACATATCCGGGCGTTTTTCTTCAGTCCGGCGAAGTGCCTGTTCATGCCGCCATTCGGTTATCAAGCGATGATTTCCTCCGAGCAAAACCTTCGGAACGGCCTTATCATGCCAAATTTGCGGTCTTGTGTACTGCGGATATTCCAGCAGTCCGGAAAAGTGGCTTTCTTCCTCAAAGCACACATCCTCCGAAAGAACGCCGTCGCAAAGCCTGCCCACGCAGTCCGTGAGCACCAGTGCTCCAAGCTCGCCGCCGGTGATTACATAGTCCCCGACGGAAACCTCGCTATCCACAATTTCCTCAAGCACCCGCTCGTCAACGCCCTCATAGTGACCGCAGAGCAAAAAAAGATGGTCGTAGTTTTCCGCAAAATCCACCGCCATTTTTTGATTGAGCACGGCTCCTTGGGGCGACATATAAATCACATAGGGTTTTGAGCACGCCTCTTCGCACACGTGCTCATAGCAGCGAAAAATCGGCTCCGCTTTGAGGAGCATGCCGTTTCCGCCGCCGTAGGGCGCATCGTCGACGCGCTTGTGCTTATCGTTTGAAAAGTCACGGATATTATGACAATGGATTTCGATAAAGCCTGCGCGGCGGGCGCGCCCGATGATGCTCGTGCTGAGCACGGCCTCGCACATTTCCGGGAACAGGGTTGCAATATCAATCCTCATCGTCGAAAAGTCCTTTCATCGGGGTGATGCTCAAAATTCCGCCGTCAATATCCACTTTGTCGATAACCTGTGGAATGGCGGGAATCCAAGTTTCCTTGCCGTCTTCGTCACGAACGGCGTAAACATCGTTCGCACCGGTGGAAGCCACATCGAAAACCTCTCCGTAGCAAGCGCCGCTTTCGGAATCCACAACCTTAAGCCCGATTATATCCTGAATAAAGTATTCGCCCTTTTTCATGGGAATATCCCCACGCTTCATATACATGGTTTTTCCTATGAATTTGCGGGCGTCCTCCGGCGAATCAATGCCCTTCAGCTTCACGAGGTACACATTCTTGTGCGGCTTTACATACTGCACGCGAAATTCCTGTTCGCCTTTTTCGTCAAGATACATTCTTGCCGCGCGCTCCACGTCGCCGGGATCGCACCAAGGGTAAAGGCGCATATCTCCGCGAATGCCGTGAGTGGTAACAATTTCTCCGACTTCAAGATATTCCTTTCTCATAAGTTCTGCCTCCGTGTATAATTCCCTCGCCAAAAGCTTTGACGAGGGAATTTTTCGTTTATTCTATGGTAACGGCAACTTTTTCGCCGTTACGGTTCGCAGCGGTACGCATAAGGGTACGGATCGCACGGGCAATTTTGCCCTGACGACCGATAACTCTGCCCATATCGTCGGGAGCCACATGAAGATGATAGGTTACGGTACCTTCTTCATCCGGTTCACCCACGGTAACGACAACGGCATCCTTATTTTCAACAAGGCCGCGTGCAATAACAGCAAGCAGTTCTTCCATGTTCAGAACCTCCGGCATTACTTAAGAATACCTTCAATTTTAAGCAGAGCTTTAACGGTATCGGTGGGCTGTGCGCCGGAAGAAATCCATTTTTCTACTTTCTCTGCGTCAACTTTGATTACGGAAGGCTCTTTGGTAGGATCATAGAAACCGACTTCTTCGATGAAACGGCCATCTCTGGGATAGCGGGAATCGGCAACTACGATACGGTAGAAAGGTGCTTTCTTAGCGCCCATACGGCGCAGTCTGATTTTAACGGACATGTTACTTTTCCTCCTATGGTGAAAAAAATTATCTTATTTTATCAATGGCTTTCGCCGAAAGATTTAGTTAAAAGGGTATTCCCATGTTTCCGCCACCGCTCTGCATTTGGCTAAGCATCTGGCGCATTTTCTTGCCCTGTTTTCCGTTGCCGGAAAGCTGCTTCATCATCTTCTGCATCTGCTCAAACTGCTTCAGCAGTCGGTTGACATCCTCAACCTTGGTTCCGCTGCCGGCGGCAATTCTCTTTTTGCGCTGGGCGGAAATTATGGAGGGCTTTGCCCTCTCCTTTTTGGTCATGGAATTGATGATTGCCTCGGTTCGCACGAGCTGTTTTTCGCCCTGCTCCGCTTCCTCGTCGCTGAGCTTCTTCTTCGCTCCGGGCAGCATGGAAACAATCTGGCTGAGAGAGCCCATTTTGCGGACCTGCTTCATCTGTTCCAAAAGGTCGTTCATATCAAAGCTGTTTTCGCCGAGTTTTTTTGCCATTTCCTCGGCCTTTTTGGCGTCAAGCTGCTCCTCCGCTTTCTCAATAAGCGTGAGCACGTCGCCCATACCGAGTATTCTCGATGCCATACGATCCGGGTAGAACGGCTCTAAATCCGTGAGCTTTTCGCCTGTACCGGTGAACTTGATGGGTGCTCCGGTGACCGCTCTTACGGAAAGTGCGGCGCCGCCGCGGGTGTCGCCGTCAAGCTTTGTGAGAATTACGCCGGTTATGCCCAGCTTCTCATTAAAGGACTTTGCGACGTTCACCGCATCCTGACCCGTCATAGAGTCGATAACAAGCAGAATTTCCTCCGGGGTGAACTGCTCTTTAAGGCGGAGCAGCTCGTCCATGAGTTCCGTATCAATGTGCAGACGGCCTGCGGTATCGAGTATGACAATATCGTTACCGTAGTCCTTTGCGTGGGAAATAGCCTTCTTCGCTATTTCGCAGGGGTCAATCTGCCCCATTTCAAACACAGGAACGTCAATTTGGCTTCCCACCACTTTAAGCTGGTCGATAGCCGCCGGACGGTACACATCGCAGGCCACAAGCAGCGGGCGCTTGCCCATCTTTTTAAAATGAAGCGCAAGCTTGCCGGAATGGGTGGTTTTACCAGAGCCCTGAAGGCCGACCATCATAATGACGGTGGGAATCTTTGACGAGTAATTTATGCGGGCGTTGGATTCGCCCATAAGAGCGGTAAGCTCTTCATTAACAATTTTAATTACCTGCTGTGCGGGAGTCAGGCT
Source organism: uncultured Oscillospiraceae bacterium (assembly GCA_900553955.1). Classification (GTDB taxonomy): domain Bacteria; phylum Bacillota; class Clostridia; order Oscillospirales; family Ruminococcaceae; genus UMGS1668. The sequence goes on along the minus strand of USFO01000004.1, from coordinate 25,450 downwards.
TTCAAGTACTCCGGAGCCGACGGCTCTTTCGCTTACCTTTGCCACAAAGTCCTTTGCGACCTTGTAGTTGACATCCGCCTCAAGAAGTGCCAAACGCACCTCGCGCATGGCGGCCTTTACGTCGCTTTCGCTCAGCTTGCCTTTGTTTTTCAGCTTCTTAAAAACCGCAGAAAGTTTGTCGGATAATCCTTCAAATGCCATTATAAATTCTCCAGTTAATCGTTAAGGTGGCTTGCTATGCCAACAATTTGGGTGGTATGCTGTGTTATTTCGCGAATGGTTGCCCCGCGGACGCTGTCGTTCTCTATGGCGTGAGCCTCGCTGATTATCTCATCAAGCCCACGCTGAATTTCGCGGAAGCGCTTCACAAGACCGAGTTTTTCTTCCATATCCACAAGAGTGGCCTCTGCCCTCTTTATGGAATCGCGGACGCCCTGCCTTGTAATTCCGAGATGCTCGGAGATTTCCGCAAGGGAGAGATCGTCATTGTAATAATAATCAATGACATCCTGCTGCTTTTCGGTGAGTATTTCGCCGTAAAAATCAAAAAGCAGCGAAATATTCATATCCTTTGCCAAAGCGTCCACCTCCTTTTTGTAAAGTCTTTTACTTTACAACAGTATTAACTATTATAAAGGAAAAACCTTTACATGTCAAGTGTTTTTCGCCGCTTTTTCATAACTATAAGTATAATTCCCCGATAATTTTTCCGAAAAGTAAAGAAAATCGCCCCATTTTTATAAAAAAGCACCGTTCCTTGCGGAACGGTGCTTTTGAGAAAATCAAGATTATTGATTTGCCCAGTCTGCCGGATAGGAGATGTAGATAAATCTGACATGATCCGGAGTAGAGAAATGAATGCTGGTGCCTTTCGGAATGAAAGTCATGTCGCCTGCGTGAGCAGTGACATCGCCGGCATCGGATTTAAGAACGATGGTACCATCAATGATGTACTCTGCTTCGTCATAGTTAAGAGTCCAAGGAAAGTCTACGCCGTTATCAAGCTCCATAACGCCGATACCGAGACGAGGAGACTCCTCGAGGGTTACTACATCGAGAAGAGAAACATCCTTGTTTGCTGCACCGATGTCAAAGGGGAAAGGTTCACATTTGACAGTTTCGGTCTTGATGCTCATCATGCCGTTGGAGAGAACGTTTCTCTCAAAAGGCATAGCATCTTCGTTTTTCATATTCTCGCAGACTTTGGCGACAATCTCCTTAATCAGTTCTTCACTAAGGTTCATAATGTGCGCCTCCTTCTACAATTAAATTAAAAGGTAAAAAATTTTCTCGATAGAAGAGCCTATCGCGGCAATAGGCTCTTCTGAGTTTTGGCAAAAAGCCAAGATTTAAGCTAATTATTCTTTATTGGCAGAGGGGATCTTCGCAAGAAGTGCGGGAGCCATGATGTTGCCAAGAACAACAGCAAGAATACCAGCAACAAGTTTACCAACAATCATCGGGAAGATCATGTCGGGGTTGTTTGCTGCGCAGAATCCGAGGTGGTCACCAAATACGAATGCTGCGGAAACAGCGAATGCGCAGTTGAGGAGTTTGCCCTTCGGGTTCATGTCTTTAAGAAGGTTGAACATTGCGATGTTGTTAGCAAGGGTTGCAACCATACCTGCGGAACCGGCGGCATTCATGCCGAGAGCTTTACCGACATTTTCAAGAGCTTTACCGAATTTGTCGGTAACGAACTTAACCATCGGATAAGCACCGGCAAGGGTGATAGCGATAACGCCGCAAGTAAGAAGACCGCCTGCAAGGCCATCATGTTCTTCATCTACCATGAGCTGGAATACAGGGAATACGATGCCGGTATTGTACTGGAAGATAGCAATAGCAGTAACAGCAGTGATGAAAATGGTAACGCCGTTACCAAATTTATCAAAGCCCTTCATCATACCTGCAGGAGCGAACCAAAGACCGGCAGCGATGAGACCGGCAATGATAACAACGGGGATCATGTTGAGAAGGATTTCGCCAACGCTGAGTTTGTACTGAGTGGTGTTCATAACAAAACCGCCGGCAATGCATCCGATCGGGATAGTTACAAGACCTACGAGAGTACCAGCGCCGAGGTAGGAACGATCTTCAGGATCAATGATACCAAGAGCTACCGGGATGGTGAAAACGATGGTCGGTCCCATCATGGAGCCGAGGATAAGACCAGCGTAGTTACCAATGGACTCATTGGCAGCCATGGTCATAGCAAGAGGATAACCGCCCATGTCGCAAGCGAGAAGGGTGGTAGCAAACATAGCGGGGTCTGCGCCTACTGCATTGTAGATAGGTCCAAAGATGGGCTTAAGAACGAGAGCAAGGATAGGAGCAACAGCAACGACGCCAGCCATGGACATAGCAAGAGGGCCCATTGCGTTGATACCTTCTTCGAACTGTTCGCCATAACCGAGCTTATTGCCGCAGATGCGGTCGATAGCGCCGACGAGCATGAAGATGGCCATGATCATAACAACGATAGTGCTTATAGCGGTCCAGCCGCCAAGAGCAGCAACCCAATCTTTGAAAGACTGAGCACTAATAGGCAGGGTTTCGTTCCAAACCTGAACAAGTTCATCAAACATAAAATTGACCTCCTAAAATAGTTTAATTCTCAAACTATATTCATAAAAGGACTTTCTGAAGCGAAAGTTTAATAATACAGACCATAAAATCGAGCACTCCTTGCGGAGGCCGCTTGCCCGAAATTAAAAATTATGTATTCTTTGCTTCGTACTGTTCCTAAAATGACTTTAATACCTGTAAAAACAGGATTTTTCAAGGTTCAAAGCCGCGGAAATTACTAAACCTCCGCGAGAACCGTGTCATCGATAACACCAACTATTGCAGCGTCAATAGGCACGCTTGTTCCGACGGCGTATCTGGCGGGGTTTCCTGTTACGATAAGAACCTTATCTCCGATACCTGCGTCAACTACGTCGGCGGCAATATAGGGCTCACGAGTGATGTTTCCGGCCATCTTATAGTCAAGAGGTTCGACTATAAGAAGTTTAAGGCCTTCAAGTTTCGGCTCTTTTCTGGTCGCCCAAACGCTGCCTATAACTACTCCAATTCTCATTTGGTAATACCTCCGTTAATATGATCTGAAGATCAGATCAGTTCGATTCCAAGCTCAAAAGCGGTATCTTTTGCAAGATAGGTTATAACCGGCTTCTCCGGAAGCTGCACTTTTTTGTAGTGCTTTGCAGCTGCTTCGCGGATATCTCTTTCGGTTATAACGCGCTTTGTAAGCACAAGTACGGAATCATTGCTTTCTGCTTTGGGCGCTGCAGCCACAGGGGCAGATGCGGGAGCTGCCTGAGCAGCCTTAACTTCTTCACGCACAGGCTCTGCCGGTGCTTCCGGTGCTTCGGCACCTTCGCAAATGGCGTCTTTGACGTCCTCCGCGGCAACAAGCTCTACGCCGCTGTCAAGAAGTATCTGGAGATTCTTATAAATATTATTGTACAGTGCTTTGGGAGCGGTTTCCTCGTATTTGAGGATTTCCACTTCCTCCTTGACCATAATGACCCGTTTACCCTTCAGGATCGCTTCAGCCGCAAGGGCAAGGAATTTATTGTCAGTGCAGCCATTGGCGATCTTGAACAAATTGCTGTTTGTCATATTGTAAAGCACGATGGAGTCATAGTCGTCGACATTGACTTCATAGTTTTGTGCAAGTGCGCAAGTGACTTTGCACAGTTCGCTGTCAAGCTTTTCAACTGCGCATTCTTCACAGTGATGCTCCGTGAGAATAAGGGCGGAATTTACTTTGCGTTCAGCTTGAACGGCGGAAGTAATACCCTCTTTCTCAAGGTATGCCTTAACGGCACGGACAGCAAGCTCTATTAACAAATCCATATCCATAATTATCACCTTCTTTTTCAATAATATCTATTGGAAAAGATATGGGTGCTCCGGTCAATCGACCAGGCAGTTCATGGCTATACCAGTAGGTGTAACCAGGAACGGGTCCGCGGGTTTAATGGTCTTAATACCAACTGTATCTTCGAATATTTTCTCCATACCGGTAAGGCAGCAAGTACCTCCGCAAAGATAGATGGTATCGATGTTATATTTGGATGTATATTTCTTGACGATAGTTGCCATCTTTTCGATTACCGGTTTCACAATGGGAAGAATCTCTCTGTGACGAGTGTAATCTATTTTGATCTTCTCGGCATCCTCGAAAGGAATGCCATAGCTGCCGGCAAGGACAAGAGAAAGATGAGTACCGCCCGTAGGTTCGTCGTCAACTTCAACAACCTTGCCGTCTTTGAAGATTGCAAGACCGGTGGTACCGCCGCCTATGTCGACGACGACTCCGTCGGTTATGCCGTAGATGGAGTTGGCGGCAGTCGGCTCATCCAGGACGTTGGTTACGTCAAAACCGGCTCCCTCAACGCAATATTTATGTGTTTTTGTGCTGGATTCAGTGCCCGCGGGCATTGCAATTGCAGCATATTCAAGTTCTCTTCCAAGACGCTCTTCAAGCTTCTTTTTGAGCTTTCTTACTATGCCGCAAGCTCCTGCATAGTCAACTATTACGCCATCCTTTAGTACCTGTGCAAATTGCTTTTCACAGGCAACGGGATTGTTGTCCTCATCAAGCACCACAATAACAATGTACGCAGTACCAAGGTCAACGCCAACCTTCAGCTTATCGGATACAGGCTTGTGCACCACCGTTTCGGTTTCGGTAACACGCGCCATGTATGCATTGATTGTATCAAGATCAACCATTTATAAGTACATCCTTATTTGATAATTTTGCCGAGTGCAAAACCTGCAATATGTGCGGCGCCGGCTTCGTCAACGTCAACATGCATACGAGTGCGGAACTTCGGAGAAACTCTGATAACAGTATCTTCGAAAACAAGCTTTCTGTCGGTCAGTGCTTCAACAGAAACTATCTGATTATCGACAAGACCAAGTTTTTCCGCATCTTCGGGAGTCATGTGAACGTGGCGGAGTGCGACGATCGCGCCTTCGTCAATAGTAATCTCACCGGCAGGTCCAACAAGCGTTACGCTTGCGGAACCTTTGGTGTCGCCCGACTGTCTGATAGGCGGGTTGATTCCAAGGGCAAAAGCATCGCTGAATGAGACCTCAACCTGAACGTGCTTTCTCTCGGGGCCAAGAACTGCAACGTTTTTGAATGAGCCTTTCGGTCCGATAACGTCAACTCTTTCTTCCTCAAGATACTGTCCGGGCTGGCTAAGCTCTCTCTTCGGGGTAAGCTTGTGGCCTACGCCGAACAGAGCTTCAACGCTTTCCTTGTCCAGATGCACGTGTCTGGCGGAGACCTCTATCTGAACAAGTCCGGCAGTTCTGATTTCATCAACAACTGCTTCTACGACTTTTTCTGCAGCCATGTGTCTCCTCCTATAAATTATTTATATTCACCGGCCAAGTACATGCACATCATAATGTGGAATGCACTGGAAAGGCGGTTGAGAGTCCTGATGATCTCGGGCTGCTGAACGTTTTTACCGTCAACAAAACAGTCGAGAGCAGCAAGCTCCAATTCACGTACTTTCGCACGGAGCACATTAAGCTTGGTGTAATCAACTCCCATAGTGTAGTTAGGGAGCAGCATCTGCTTAATGTTAAAGTATTTCTGCGGGTTGTGAGAACGAGCACGAAGCTCATCGGGAGTAAGCCCGATAATCTTAACTTCGCTCATTTCTTCCTCCATTACCTCACAGTACATGATATTGTTGAGCACCTTGTTAATGTCTCCAAGATCATCTATGAGCTTCTGGGGGCCGCCTGCGGCAGCAATTTCCGCCTGAACCATAACAACGGTGGCGCTCATGCTGTCAAGCTTGCCGCGGAAAACTATCCTTGGATGATTTTTATAAACCAATCTATTACCGAAAAGCTGGCACATATATTCCGGCTTTTTAACATAGAAAGCTCCGGTTTGTTCATCAACGTATTTCGCTCCGGCAGGAGTATCGCTGATGGCGGAAGCTTTATTGTTGGATGATGCTGCAGGTGCGGGCGCTGCGGGCGGATCGCCGAGCTCAACCTTAATTTTAAGCTGGTTCAGGTATTCCTTTGCAGCGGGAGAAAGAAGTTTGTCCTTCGGTACATAGTACACGGGAGGACATTCGCCTTTAAGCTCGTTGCGGAGCACCATCTCGGTAATGACCTTCATAATATCACCCCCATCTTAGTTGTGTAAAATTCTAAACTTCTTCAGAATCATTCGATGGACGGGAGGATATACTCGACCTCTTCATGAGGTCTGGGGATGACGTGAGTAGAAATAAGCTCGCCAACACGGTCCGCAGCTGCGGCACCTGCATCAACAGCAGCTTTGGTAGCGCCGACGTCCCCGCGAACGAACACGGTTACGAGGGCGCCACCAACAATAACTCTGCCAATGAGGGTGACGTTAGCGGCTTTGACCATAGCATCGGCTGCTTCAACAGCTCCGACGAGACCCTTGGTCTCAATCATGCCAAGTGCTTGTTTCTCAGCCATCTTGTCTCCTCCTTAAAGGGTAAATTATTCTTTGTCGAGATGCGGGAGGATGTATTCAACTTCCTCGTGGGGTCTCGGAATTACGTGAACAGACTTCAGCTCACCAACGCGGTCTGCAGCAGCAGCGCCAGCATCGGTAGCAGCCTTAGTTGCACCAACGTCTCCGCGTACGAAAACGGTTACAAGTCCGCCGCCGACATGTACTTTACCGATAAGGGTAACGTTAGCAGCTTTAACCATAGCATCAGCGGCTTCGATTGCGCCGACAAGGCCTTTGGTTTCGATCATGCCCAGTGCTTGTTTATCAGTCATTGTGTAGTACCTCCTTAATTATTGGGGCCATGCCCCCTGGTTCTACTTTATAGTATGGAAAAAGCGATTAAAGCTTTTTCAGAGCGTCGATGACCATCTTTGCGATAGCATCAGCATCAAGATTGTTCTCTTCAGCAGGTTTCTCGGCAAGATCCCATGCCTCTCTTACGCCGTAAGCAACACGACGGAGGTTGATGAGGTTAAGCGGAGATACGTTATCGCTGGTAGCGGAACCGCCGACAGCGCCGCAGCCCAGAGTGAGTGCGGGCATAAGGTTGGTGGTTGCACCTACGCCGCCCTGAGAAGAAGAAGTGTTAACCAGAATACGGGATACGGGTTTCTTAAGAGCAAACTCGCGGATGACATTCTCATCGTTAGTATGCATGGAAAGAGAGTGACCGATTCCGACGAACTGGAGCAGCTGGATGCAGCGATCGCAGCAAGCACGCCAATCTTCCTCGAAATAGAGGGCAAGGCAAGGAGAAAGTTTCTCGATGGAGAAGGGATACTCATCGCCAACGCCTTTTTCAGGATAGCAAAGAACTCTGGTGTCAGCAGGAACATCAATTCCGGCCATAGCAGCGATCTTAGTAGCAGGACGACCAACAATAGCAGGGTTTACGCTACCCGGACGTCTAGTGAAGATCTTGCAGAGTTTTGCGTATTCTTCATCGTTGAGGATGTAGCCCTTTTCATTTTTAACTGCTTCAATAACCTGATCTTTGATGCAGTTCTCTGCAACGATAGACTGCTCGGAAGCGCAGATAACGCCGTTATCAAAAGTCTTGGATGCAAAGATTCTCTTTACAGCAAGCTTTACGTCAGCAGTGTGATCGATGAATGCAGGAACGTTGCCGGCGCCAACGCCAAGGGCGGGAACACCGGAAGAATATGCAGCTTTGACCATTTCAGGACCACCGGTGGCGAGAATCATGTTGACGCCGGAGTTAGTCATGAGCTCGTGGGTTCCGGCCATGCTGAGGGTATGGAGGCACTGGAACATGTTCGCAGGTGCGCCCGCTTTCTCAGCTGCTTCGCACATAAGCTCACAGGTCTTAGCGATGCAGTTCTTTGCAGAAGGATGAGGGCTAAAGACAACAGGGTTGCCAGATTTCATACAAATCATGGACTTGTAGATAGTAGTGGAGGTAGGGTTGGTGCACGGAACGATACCGCATACTACGCCCACCGGCACAGCAACCTCAAACATCTTCTTTTCCGGATACTCGTTAACAATACCGACAGTTTTCATGTCTTTAATTGCTTCGTATACGGCTTTAGATGCGAGGTGATTCTTGATAATCTTGTCTTCGTATTTGCCCATGCTGGTTTCTTCGGCTGCCATTTTGGCAAGCTCTTCGGAATGAGCATAAGCAACATCGGACATAGCTTTAACAATTTTATCAATCTGTTCCTGGCTAAGAAGTTTCGCGGCTTCAAAGGCTACGCGAGCCTTTCTAACCATGTCGCGAGCTTCCTGCACAGAAAGCAAATCACGATCTTGCAGCATTGCTTTATTGCTCCTTTAATTATTATTCTGTGCTTTCAGAATCGCCTCTACGAGCGGTTCCTTCTTGGCATCTCTGATTTCGACCTTAGAAAGGCCGATGTTGGGAATATCGCGTGCTATTTTTCTCAGAGCAGTTGTTTTCAGCTCTCTGAGATATTCCTCTGCATAGCCAGCGGATTCCTTTTTGGTTTCTACGGGCTCTGCGACGATTACAGGTTCGACATTTTCAACTTTTTCAGGTGCAATTTCAGGGACGGATTCTTTTTCAGCCTTTTCAAGCGGTTCCGACTTCACAGGAGCCTTTGCCGGAAAGTCGCGCTTGTGGATACCAGTTCCACGGCGACGCCCAGCAGGCTTTTCGGTGGGAGAAGCAATAATAGTAGTGCTCTCCGCGGGCCTTGGGATAACATGGGAAGATATGACCTTGCCGACCTTAGATGCGGCAATTTCGCCGGCGGCAATAGCAGCCTTCGTTGCACCGACATCGCCGGTTACAAAGAAAGTCACAAGTCCTCCGGTTACATATTTAAAACCACACAGGGTCACATTTGCAGCCTTTACGGATGCATCCAGACCCTCGATAGCGGCTATCAGACCATAAGTTTCCAGCATTCCCAGTGCGCCAGTACTCATAATCCGTCACCTCCTGTTTATCTTAACATATAATGAGTATATCCGTTTAAGATCTAAGAAGGTAATCAGTATTTGAGAGGATTCTCTACGCAGAATACAACAGCGTCAGCAAAAGCATCGCAAGCGGCTTTGCAGGCAGACTGAGTACCAGTGAGGTAACCACCGGAGAAGTTAGTCTCAGACGGAGGCTCGAAGTATGCGCACATTCTTACGTCAGCAGCTTTGAGGGCAGCATCCATGCCGTACTGTGCTTCAACAGGCGGAGCGATGAGGTATGCGATCGGGGTACCTTCAGGAATGCCACCGCACTCAGAAAGGTAAGAACCAGTTCTGGAGATGGTGTATGCATAGTATGCAACGGAGTCATCATCGTTTGCAGAATAGAAGGTAGCGTCAGCGTTAAGAAGATCGAAAGCAGCAGCAAGGCCAGCTTTTACTTCTGCAGGGTTCGGGCCGGAGAGCATGCCGATAAATTCACCAGCATATTTCTGCTGTGCGCAGCCGGCGCCGCCGTACATGGATTTTGCAAGAACAACTTTAACGTCAGCCTTTTTGGTTGCTTCGTCAACGCAGGTGTAACCAACATCATCGCAGTCGGTGGAGAAGAAGCCAACGGATCTGTGGCCTTCGGGCATGTTCCATTGTTTCTGGAGGTCAGGGCTTACGCTCGGGATAACCTTGATCATCAGTACAGTAGTTCTAAGTTCATCGTATTTCACGATATGTACCTCCTTTAAAATTTAAGGTAGATAAAATTTGCTTTATTAAGCAATTTTCAAGCAATTATTGATTTATAAAATATATCAGAGCTTGAGGTCGGTACCGGAAGCCTTTTCTTTGAGCATGATGTCTACGATATCAGCGATATGTGCACCAGCTTCAGCAGCAGGAGTACCGGCGTTGTGAATGTTGGAAACAACAGTACGTCTTGCTTCGGACATACCGATGGTTCCCTTGTAAGTGATGTATGCGGACATGGATTTTGCAGTTGCAAGACCGGGTCTCTCACCGATAAGGCATACACATACGTCGCATCCGGTGATTTCAGAAACTTCGTCCTGAACCGCAACACGGCCGTATCTTACGAAGAAAGGCTCACCTACATCAATACCATGGGCTTTGAGACCGTTCATGAGTGCAGGGATAACGATGTCATAGTTTGCTTCGATTGCAGTACCGGAAAGACCGTCAGCAGCGAAAACAACACAGGTAGGAGACTTCTTGTAGAAGTTCTTGAGCTTCTCAACAGATTCTTCGTTAAGACGTCTGCCAAGGTCAGGTCTGGTCAGGTAAGTATCCTTACTGTCGCAGCGAGACTGGAGCTCAAGGATTCCGCGCTCTTCAAGGAATTCCTTCGGGAACTCATTGAAAACAGCGTCCTGTGCAGCAGCGTGGTCAGCACGGAAACGGAGCATGGTGTTGGTCATTTCGCGGGGGCCGCAGTGCCAAACGCCAAGACGTGCAGGAGTAGTGAGTTTAAGTCTTCTGTACTCAGCTTCGTCCTTTGCATTCGGAACCTGATACCACTCGTTCAGTTCGTAAGTGGTAAGATCCTCGAGATCATCATCGCTCACATTCTCAACAATTCCGGCTACTCCCTGTCTATTCCCCGGAACGGTAAGGTTAGCGTTGACCTTGACTTCGCCGCAGCATTCCTCATTCTTTGCACCCTCATTTTTGCATTCACAGCAAGCAGGTGCAGGGGATTTTGCAGCAGCGGGAGCATCCTTCATCATTTCACCGACTACCTGAGCAATAATCTCTTTAAGTTTATCATCAGATACCATTATTTATATATCCTCCCGTCAAATATTTTAGCACTCAACCGAATCAGAAGAGTACGGAGCCATCGCCGGCGTTCGGGCCAAGGGTAAGACCGTCTTCCTCGAGGAAGCCCATCTTCTGTGCCCATTTTTCGAACTCGGCAAGAGGCTTTTTGCCAAGAGCCTGACGAGTAGCATGGTTGTCATGATAACCGGTGGACTGATACATGAGCATGCAGTCGTCTGCGCAAGGTACGCCCATGAAGAAGTTGCAGCCTTCTGCGGCAAGAAGAATCTGGAGGTTCTCGTTGTCGTTCTGGTCCATCTTCATGTGGTTGGTATAGCAGGCGTCGCAGCCCATGGAAATGTCGGACAGTTTGCCCATGAACATATCTTCCATACCGGCGCGGGTAACCTGCTTCTGGTCGTAGAGGTATTCCGGTCCGATAAAGCCAACAACGGAGTCAACAAGGAACGGATGCCATCTCTTGGAGAATCCATAGCAGCGTGCTTCAAGGGTCAGCTGGTCAGCACCCCAGTTGCCGTCAGCAGAAAGCTCTGCACCTTCACCGGTTTCAAAGTACATGGGGTCGGGACCATGACCTATACCGTAATGATGCATAAGGTCAATGGCTTCGTCAAGCATCGGAATGGTAACACCAAAGCTTTCGTTTGCGATCTGAGAACCAGCAACGGACTGGAACATAAGAGCAGTGCGGGCACCGTTCTTTACGCATTCCATAGCGGTGGTTACGTGGCAGAGGCAGCAGGACTGAGTCGGGATTTCCCATCTCTCAACGAAATCCTGGAAGCTGTTCATGGTTCTTTCAACAGCGCCGAGGGTATCGTCAACAGGGTTCATACCGAACAGAGCGTCACCGGTGCAGTAGGAGAAACCTTCGCAGTAGGAAACCTTCATACCCTCAACGTCATCGGTAGGATGGTTAGGCTGAAGACGGAAGGAAAGTCTGTCCGGTGCGCCGCAGGTGGTAACACAGGTTCTGTAGATCGGGAGCTTTCTTGCCCCGACCATGAGGTCGAGGGAGGACATAAGCTTGGTAACAGCAGCGATACACTCGGAGCTGAGACCTGCAGCAACTCTCTTAATCTGATCGCCGGTTACATGGTCGTCAAGGATGAACTCACGAAGCTGCGCAAATGTCCAGTTCTTAATCTCATTGTAGATTAAGAAGTTGACGTTGTCCTGGATAAGACGGGTAACATCGTCCTCTTCATAAGGGCATACGGGGTTCTCGTAGACGTCCTTAATGGTGAGGTTGGAGAGGCAGTGTTTCGCAGCGATACGCTCCTGCATGGTTTCTGCAGCGATACCTGCAAGCTGGTCGCCGGATTTGAGCTCTGCCGCTTTGTTCATGACATCTTTGACATCCTTGAACTCATAGACTTGTCCAAATAGTTTTGCTTTCAGAATCAAAAATTCTCACTCCTTTGTAAAATTTGGATGCCTAAAATTTGGGGACAAAAATTGTTTTTTTGTCGGTTTCCTCCTTTCCCAAACCTTATTTATAAATATAAATTTATTTATCTAACAAAGCATTATATAAATAAACTTTATTTAATCCGAAAATCAGTTGAAAACGAGTGTCTTAACAACAACAGGAAGAACTCTTCCGTGCATAAGAGGCTCGCCTATGTCTATGTAGTCGCCCTGACCCGCTTTTACGGAGTCAATGCAGATTATGTCCTTGCTCCTGTTGAGCTTGACCATAAGGTTCTGTCCAAGGCTCTTGCCCATATCCTCCTCAAGGATTACGATAAGCGGATGCTTTGATTCGATGATGGGCTTCATGCTTGCAATGATGAGGTCGGCATAGCGTTCAATTTCTTTGAACAGCGGGCATCTGGCGCCCTTGAGGGAAAGAGCTACAAGCTCCTGACCCTCATCGGGGTCGTTATACCAGTCAAGCATCGGAGCAAGACGTTTTGCGAATTCTTCGGGAGAGAGCGCCTCTTCTTCCTCTGCGGGCTTGATAACCGGGATAGTCTTCATCGGGAAGTCGTTTGTATCGGAGAACGCGATAGTGGAACCGGAAATCTCCATAGTCTGGGTTCCTGCGCCGATAACGGTCGCACGAATGGTCTCCGCCGGCTCAACAACACGGTCTTTGAAAGGCTCGAATACCTCGTTGATTGCTCTGGAGAGCACTATGCCGATGTCGTTATATGGGAAATCGCCCTGTCCTTCATAAGGATGATAAATCAGGTTACCGACGCCGCCGGAGAAGGTTACAAAGTCGATAGGCTCAATATTTCTAAGCGGATGGTCGGTGGTCATAATGGCCAAATCGTCCTCATCGAATTTCTTGATGCCGAGAGTGGTTGCAAGAACCTGTGCCATGAGCACGCAGGCCTTGTAAATCTCCTTGTATTCAAGCTTCTGACCGACTTTGATGTTGAGGTTATGCTTTGCACAAAGTTTTCCGAGGTGGTCGGATATGTAAAGAACTTTTCCGCTCTCGTCAAGCTTGATAAGGCGGCCGCCGATGTCGAAGCATCCGGTATCGACGGGTCTGTTCTCTTTGAAAACCGCTATATTGGAGGTACCGCCGCCGATATCCACGTTCGCCATAACCTTATGGCGTTTGAGAGACATGGAGCTGGTGCCTGCGCCGCGGCCGGCGATAACGCCCTCAAGGTCGTTACCTGCTGTTGCAACAACGAAGTCGCCCGCCATGCCGGACATGAAATGAAGAACGCTGCGTGCGTTTTCTTTTCTTGCGGTTTCACCGGTAATGATAACTGCGCCGGTATCAATATCCTCCGGTTTGAAACCGGACTTCTTATATTCATCGACGATTATATCGTGAACCGCTTTTTCATCGATGGTTCTTTCGTCACAGAGAGGAGTAATATATATAGGGCTCTCGTAGACGATTTCCTTGCTGGTGATTTCAATGCGGGGAACCATGTATTCTCCGGAAGTGTTTTCGATGGTGAATCTGCTAAAGATCACCTGGGTAGTGGAAGTGCCGATATCAATACCTACGCTCAATATCTTCTCTTTCATTTGTACTGTCTCCCTTGATTTATTTTCACTCGCCTAAAATACGCTTTTATTAACTTAGTAATCGGTCAGGTCTATATTTTCGATAAGCTCTATCAGCTCATCTATTCCCTGCCCTGTATATGCGCTGGTTTCCAGTATCGGATGTGCTCCCGAAAGCTTGAGGAAGTTTCGTGCAACTTCAATCTGCGCCTCCGTCTTGCCGTCAATCTTGGTTATTACGCCGATTGTGGGTTTTGCGAAGGTCATATTGAACGCAACAGGCAAACGACCCATCGTATTGCCTGCATCGTGCGCCAGAACGATTATGTCCGCATCGCACGCGGCGGTTATACACGCCCGCCAAAGTCCGCTTTGATCTATGTATTCTCCCGGAGTATCTATCGCATCGTCATAATGGATAATCTCCTGGGTTTTGTGGTAACGAATTTCTTCCTTGTGGATAGCCTGAAGTAGAGTTGTCTTTCCGCATTCGGAACGGCCCATAAGAATGATCTTACGGGGCTTTTTCTTTTCTGCTTCCGACATAATCAGGTCCTCGTCATTTTCACCGTGGTATAATTCATATCGTTGAACCGATCAATAACTGCGAGCAGCGCAGAGTCAACCGCACCGATCTCGCCGACGAAAACAACCGCTCCGGAAAATCTGTCCACAAAACCAAGTTTGACTCTTGCCGCTTTTGTGCAGATATCCGCTGCGATAATTGCACTTTCGGCCGGTGTTATGGTAATGATTCCGATAGCTTCCGTAAATTCGTCCGTAAGACCGAGCTTTTTATAGATCATCCTGTCCGGTTTGGATATTCTATGCGCCAGAGTGAGCTGCTTGCCAGGAACGTACTCTTGTATCGATCTTGGCGGTAAAGTCATTTCATTAGCTAACGCCATATTTTTTCCTCCCGTATATCTTTTGGAATTTTGAGCACACTGCACCCAAATTCCATTCCTACACAGGTACTATTATATATTACCTGAACAAATTTGTAAAGTGTATTAGGCGAAAAATAATCGATATCCTGCAAATATTTTTTTGCCTTAGATATTGACATTTTATCACGCTAAAGTGAAATTGTTATTCTTTGAGCACGGTAAAACTTATGTTTGAGCACGGTGTCATTTGTCTTTGAGCACGGGAAGAATTTTGTAAACTTTTTGTGAATTTTTTGAGCACCGGATATTTTTCCGCAGTCAACACTTCAAAAAACGAGTCTTTTCGTTCTTTTTTCTCTGCTTTTTTGAGCACAGATATTATATATTTATATTATCGTATATACATTATATAATAGCGCCGTGCTCATTTATTTTTTTCGAGGCGTTCCACATAATTTTTTATTATTCTTATAACCTCGCTTGTTGCAACGGATGCGTGCTCGCTGCCGCATTTGTTGCTTATAACATTGTATATTTGGTTATAAAGTGATTCCGGCGGTTCAATATTGCTTTCAAACCAAAACATTTTCTTGCCTCCAAAACTTAATCAAAGCACCGCTGTGCTCAAAACCACAGCGGTGCTTGTTTTTGTTTTAACATTGATGCTCAAGAGTCTGCTTTTATTTTTTGCAGGTTTCCTTGCGGTGCTCAAAAAGCAAATTCGATGTTTTTAATGTGTTCAATGCAGTAGTCGAAGTACCTTTGGTATAGCTCCTCTCCCGCTTTTTCCGCCCGTTCGTCTCCGGGGCGGCGTACAACGCCGGCAAACACACTGCCGATACCTATATATCTTCCGTCACCGCTGCGTTTGCACAGCAGGTACATCGAGAACGCACCGGAACGTGAAATTGACTCATAAAGCCCAATGTTGCGGCGGCGGATCTCGTCAAAAAACTCATTCTGCGCCGAGCGCGCAATAAAATGGTTAGGCATAAATGTATCAAGCACGCGGTCGGTAGTAAAAGCAAACAGAATGCTACGATTCCTCGCCTCAAAGTCAGAAGCGCTGTTCTTTTCAAAAGCAAAGCCGCCTTCGCTGAGCAGTGCGTCTGCAAAAGCCTTGCCTATATCGTGAGCCTTCTCTAAATTTCCGTTATCCCTCTCATGAGCATAAAGGCGTGCTTCGGCGTCGCTTTCGTCCACCTTGATTTTTGATGCTCCCACAATTTTCATATCACTGTCGTCTGTTCCGTACACGTTTCCGCCTCCTTTATTTCCAAAAAGCAAAACGGGACGCAGCGCCGCCGAATCCGGCGAAGCCTACATCCCGAAAAAATCATTTATTAAGCTCGTTTCTTACCTCTATAAGTGCTCCAAGCGCTTCTTCGGGCATCGTGCAGGTTCCGAGTGGGTGCGGAACGCTGCTATAAAAACCGTGATAATCGCTTCCGCCGGTCGGAACAAGCCAGTATTGCTTTATTATCTTTTCAATTTCTTCCCTGTCGCTTTCGCTGTTGCGCGGATGGGAAAGCTCAATAGCCTGAATTTTGCCGTCCTTTGCAAGCTCCCACGCAAGGTCGATGGAATCATAGTGACCCGGATGAGCAAGGCAGGCAACGCCACCTGCGTTTTTAATCATATCCGCAACATCGCGGGTGTCAGGATATTCCATTATATAAGGAATGGTCTTAAATATATTATATAAGTCAGAAAACACCGCATATGTATATCCGCGATCCATAAGTGCGCGGATTATGTGCTGACGGTATATGCAGGTAGAATCCCCTGCGGCTTTCTTTACATCCGCAAGGGTTATGGGATAGTGCTTTGCCACTTCCTCCACAACCGGAACAATAGCGTTGTTGCGCTCTTTAAGCGTTGCCGCAGTGAGCTTTTCAAGCTTTTCTGTCTTGCGCGGCATATAGCAAAGCAAATGCGCAAGGCGGCCGCGTTCGTGGTCAAGGGTAGTTATCTCCATACCGGGAATTACACGGATACCCTTGCGCTTACCAAGGTTCACCGCGCGTTCAACGCCCGCCATGGTGTCGTGGTCGGTAAGGGAAATGAAGTTGAGACCTGCCTGAATGGCATATTCCACAACCTGATCCACGGGAGTTGAGCCGTCGGACATGGTGCTGTGGCAATGAAGATCGCCTGCCATCTTATAATACCCCCTTTTCCCCATAATTATATGGCAATTATACACCACCCCGCTTTAATATTCAAGTGTGGCGGAAGAAAAAAATTCGTCTTCCGGCAAAAAAATTTTGCAAATTGTGTTGACAAAATAACTCCATGTTGCTATAATAGCAAGCGAACTTAAGAAATGCGGGTTTAGCTCATCTGGCAGAGCGCGACCTTGCCAAGGTCGAGGTAGCGAGTTCAAGCCTCGTAACCCGCTCCAGAAAAAAGCACTTCAGCAAAGCTGAAGTGCTTTTTTTGCGCTCCGAAAATATTTTGCCGAAACGTAGTGCAAATTCTTTCGGGTTTTGGTATAATAAAGTTTACATCAAATTATTTATGAAAGAGAGTGATGAGCATGGCTTATCGCCCGGCGATAAAATGCGGCGGAAAGGCGTTTTTTGTTCCGGTGGAAGCTGCCGATGGGCTTAAGCTTTGCACCGCGGCGCAGCTTCGGGTGCTTTTGCTTATGCTAAGCGGCAAATGCGAAACGCCGGAGTCAGCAGCTGCCGAGCTTGGCATCTCTATTGAAGATACAGCGGATCTATTTGAATATTGGGTGGCGCGCGGAATTTTTGAAAATGATTCCGCTCCGGCAGCGGCAGTCAAAACCGCTGCCCCGCCCGAACCCGCCAAAAAAAGCCACGCGATAGAAGCTCCGCAGGAGCGGCTTTCCATGCAGGACGTTCAGCGCCTGCAAAAGGAGGACGAGGGCGTAGCTTTTGTCTTGCGGGAAGCGGAACGCATACTCGGCGGAACATTCACTTCTTACGACACAGCCACGCTGGCGTGGCTGGTTTCCGGCGCGGGGCTTTCGCCGGAGGTTCTTGTCACTGTAATCGAATACTGCAACTCCATCGGTCACGGCAAGCTGCGCTACATCCAAAAAGTTGCGCTTGAATGGCTTGATGCCGGAATTTCCACCGTCGAAATGGCGGAGGAGCGCATACGCGCCCTCGCCGAAAAATCCGGTTGGGAGGGCGAAATGAAAACCGTGCTTGAAATTCGCGACCGCAGTCTTGTTCCGAAAGAGAAAGAATACTGCGAAAGCTGGCGGATGCTTGGACTTTCGCCCGAGCTTGTCCGCGCCGCATACGAACGCTGCATAGAAAAAACCGGCAAGCGAGCCTTCGCTTACATAAACAAAGTGCTGCTCAGCTGGAAGCAGTCCGGAATCACCACTCCGGCGCAAGCGGAGGCTGAGCGCAGCAAAACAAAGTCCGAGGACAAGCCGTCCTTCGACGTGAACGACGTGGAACGCAAAATGATGCTCGAGGTTCCGTCCTTTTGAGCACCGCAGGCTTTTAATTAGATTTTATACTGTGTTATAAGGAGGAGTTTTTGTGCCGTATTCCCCTGAAATATACCAATCGGCAGCGCTTTTGCTTGAAAGTCGCCGCGACGATGCGGAGCGCCTTGCCGAACGGCGGCGCACCGAGATTTACGCCGCCATCCCCGAAATAAAAGAGACCGACGGCAAGCTTTCAAAAGAGCTTGCGGATCTTTCCGTTTCGCTGCTCCGCAGCGGTGTGGATTCCGCTTCGCTGATGAACGAAGTTCGCCTGCAATGCGAAAAAATGAAGTTGCGCCGGGCAGAGCTGCTTAAAAAGAACGGCTATCCGGAAGGTTACCTTGAGCCTGCCTATTCCTGCCCCAAATGCAGCGATACCGGCAGAGTTGACGGCGTGCTCTGCGACTGCTATAAAGAACTTTGCCGCAAACTTGCTGCGGAGGAGCTTGACAAAAGCTCCGGTTCGTCTGCGTGCTCGTTCGATAATTTTTCTTTGGAATTTTATGAGGACAGCGGTGCTCAGGGTGCGGCAAATCCGCGGGTCATGATGACCGGAATTTACAATTCCTGCCGAAACTATGCTGAAAGCTTCGGTGCAGATTCGCCCAGCATCCTTATGATAGGCAAAACCGGACTTGGCAAAACGCATCTTTCCCTCGCCATTGCAAAAACTGTGGTTGAGCACGGCTTTGGCGTGATTTATGTTCCGGCGCAGCGCCTGTGCTCGAATCTTGAGCTCGAGCATTTCTCACGAGAAGGCGGCAACGAGTTCTACAAAAAATATTCCGAATGCGATTTGCTCATCATAGACGACCTTGGCGCGGAGTTTCCCACCCAGTTCACTGTCGCCGCCATCGGCAACCTGATAAGCGAGCGCCTTTGCCGCAAAAGGCCCACCATAATTAGCACAAACCTCGGCGCAAACGAGCTTAAAATAAAGTATTCCGAACGAACCGCAAGCCGCCTGCTTGGTGATTACAAGGCTATTATGTTCATCGGCAGGGATATTCGCTTTGCGAAGAAATAATTGAAAGGAAAAATTTGTTATGAGAGTACGTCCTGCAAAAAAATCCGATCTTTCCGATGTTGTAAATTGCGCGGAGCGCATTAAACGCGAATATTTTCTTCGTCACGACATTCCCCAGTGGAACGACGGCTATCCCTCAAAAGAGGATTTCGCCGCAGATATTGAGGCGGGGCGCCTCTTTGTTATGTATCTTGGCGAAGCGCTCATCGGCTTTATCAGCGTCGGCGTAGAGCACGAGCCGACCTATGACATTGTGGAGGGCGGCACATGGAAAAGCGGCGAAAAATACGCCGTTGTTCACCGCTTCGGCGTAAATCCGGATTGGCATGGAATGGGCATGGGCACTTCCCTTTTCGGCATTGCAAATCGCCTTTGCGAAGCGCGCGATGTTCACTCAATACGCGCCGACACCCACGAAAAGAACGAAGCCATGATACATTTCCTCGAGAAAAACGGCTTTGAAAGAGTGGGTATAATCCGCCTTGCAAATGGTGAACCCAGAGTTGCTTTTGAGAAAATTTTCTAATTGGAATTTTATTTTTCCCTGTCGCAATCTGTTGACTATTTTTGCGAATCGGTGTATAATGATGTTAATTAAGAATCGAATTATGGTGTTATTCTGTCCAAAATTCGATAAAATCTCATTTCTGACGAAAGGAATGGGTCTTTTATGAGCGAAGAACTTCAAAACAGCCATGACCAGATAAGAATCGTTCAGGAAACCGTTGCCGGTAAAGAGATTACCTTTGCCCATATCATTGGCGGTCCTGCGCCGATTATTTATCAGAAGCTTGGTCTTAATCCTTCAATAGATTATGGCTCCACTGCCATCGGCATTATGAACCTTACCCCGCCGGAATCTGCGGTTATCGCTTCCGATATTGCGGTTAAGAGCGGCAACGTTTATCTCGGCTTCGGTGACCGTTTCACCGGAACCATGATAATCACCGGGGATATTGCAGACGTTACCGCCGCCATCACTCAGGTAGTTGACTACTTTCGCGATGTAATGGGCTATGTTGTCTGCAAAATCACCAAAAAGTAAGGTGCCGCCGTTATGGAAGAGCGCATGACGAGGGAGCAGTTCCTCGAAAGAATATTCAATAAAAGCTATGACGAGCTGAAGGGCAAGAAATTGCGCCTGACCCGTCTTAATGTTCCGGCAAGGGAGATTAACTTTGCCCACGTTATCGGTGTTGCCAGACGGGAAATTTATCAGAACCTCAGCTTACATATAGGTACTCACGCGGGAGAAGATCACACCGGCGAATCCATCGGGCTTCTGCACGTTGTTCCCAACGAAGCTACCATAGTTGCCGCCGATGTTGCTATGAAAAGCGGCAACGTCACCATCGGCTTTCTTGACCGCTTTCGCGGTACGGTAATCGTCCTTGGCGATTTGCCGAACGTGCGCAGCGCAATTGAGGGCGCGGTTGACTTTTTTAAATACCAGCTGCATTTTACTGTTTGCGACGTTACCGAAGAATAAAAAAGATTAAACGGAAGCATTATGAAAAAACTGTTTCTTATGGGTCGAAGCGAAGCAGGCAAAACCTCCCTCACCCAGGCTATGAATGGAGAAAAGCTTCACTACCACAAGACCCAATATACGAACACCGGCGCGTACATAATCGACTCGCCCGGTGAATATGCCGAAACAAAGCACTGCGGACTCGGTCTGGCGTGCTTTTCGTTTGAAGCGGACGTTCTAGCGCTGCTTATTGCGGCGGACGAGCCGTTCAGCGTTTTTGAGGCGGACTGCCAGTGCTATACCAATCGCCCCCTTATCGGAATAATCACAAAAATTCATTCTCCCTATGCGAACATCCCCATGGTTCGCAACTGGATGGAAATTTCCGGCTGTGAACGGATTTTCGAGGTGGACAGCGCCACAGGAGAGGGCATCGAGGAGCTTAGGGAATATCTTAATGAGGATCCGGTAAAGCGCACTTGGCAGGAAGCAAGAGCCATGCAGGATCGCGGCCTTAACGAATGGGACGATCCGGCTAAGTACGGAATAAAGCTCTGATAAAGAAGCGTCCTTTTGGGCGCTTTTTTCATAAAGCGAGGATTTTTTATGAACAAAATTGCAGTAGTAACGGGCGGAACCTCCGGCATAGGCAAAGCCGCCGCCCTTGCCCTTAAAAGCGACGGCTGGACAGTCTATGAACTGAGCCGCCGGGAAAAAGGCGTTGAGGGGATAAATCACATAGCCGCCGACATCACCGACGAGGTCGGCGTTATCGCCGCCGTGGAGCAGATTTTCTCAGCCGAAGGGCGCATTGACCTTGTGGTAAACAATGCCGGCTTCGGCATATCCGGAGCGGCGGAGTTCACCGACACCGAGGAGGCGAAGCGCCTGTTCGACACGGACTTTTTCGGTATGGTGCGCCTTAATAAGCTCGTTATCCCGATTATGCGGGAACAGGGCGGCGGAAAAATCATAAACATAAGCAGCTTTGCCGCACCCATACCCATTCCCTTTCAGATTTATTACAGCGCCGCCAAAGCCGCGGTGAATTCCTACACCATGGCTTTGGCGAACGAGCTTCGCCCCTTCGGAATAGGCGTATGCGCCGTTCAGCCCGGCGACATTAAGACCGGCTTTACCGCCGCAAGGCAAAAAACCGTCCTCGGCGACGAGATTTACGGCGGGCGCATTTCCCGCTCCGTCTGCCGCATGGAGCACGACGAGCAAAACGGTATGTCCCCGGAGGTTATAGGCAAACTTGTGGCGAAAATCGCCCGCAGGCGCAGCGTAAAGCCCCTTTACACCGCGGGATTTTCGTATAAATTCTTCATTTTCCTCGTGCATATTCTTCCCTCAAGCGGGCTCAACCACCTTGTGGGAAAAATCTACGCAAAATAAAAAATCCCTGCGGCTAATATCAGTAAAGCCACAGGGATTTTAATTTTATGCTGTTATGCTATCGGCATAACGAAGTACGGCGAAGCCACTATCCACGCCGCAAGAGCAAAGCTTGCCGCAAGGGAAAGCACAATGAGCGCAATCGGTAAAACCATGCTCGTGCCGCCTTTGGCTTTCAGTGCATTTATATATTCTGTCTCGTTTATCATACCTTCACTATCGGTAAGGCGGGATTTTATATCTTTCACCGAGGAGACTACCTTTTGGTAGTAGAACCTGTTCGTAAAGAGGAACAGCCCTATGCGAATTGCCCAAATGAGCACGCTTGCCACCAGCGCATAGACCGCCAACGTGTCCTGGTGCGGAACCTCCCATATCACCCGAGAAAGCAGCCCCATCTGAACGTAATATTCCTGCACTGCCTGAAGGTTTATCAGCATATCCGGCACGCTGAGTATCAGCGTTGCTCCGAGCACCGCCGCACCGAGAGCGTACATTTTTCTGTAAAAGAAATAAAAATACGAGAATATGAATGCGGAAAAGTTTGTGTCGAACTTTCTGCCTTTAGTGAACATGGCAAATCGCACAAGAAAATATTCAATTCCGGTTTTGACGTAAAGCGCCGCCTCTTTCGGACTTACGCCGTCAAAATCCTCGTTGGCGAAGATATTTTCAAACACCTTGCGGCGTTCCTGAATAAACGTCTCCTGAGCGGGTCTTCCCTGCTCCGACAGCGGCGCGCCGCAGTTTACGCAGTACCTGCCCGCAGGATTTTTCGTTCCGCAGTATGGGCATACCACCTCGTTTGCACCGGAAGATGTCTCCGGCGCGGCATTCGGCATGGCGCCGGGTATGCTCTCTTTCCACTCGAAGTTGCCGTGCTTTTCCGCATGGGCGCAGTGTCCGAGCTGTTTATAACATTCCCTGTGGTGCGGCGTTCCGCAGTCTGGGCAAACAACTATGTCGTCCTCTTGGCGAAATTCCTTTCCGCAAACGGGGCATTTTTCGTTAATATAGTTTTGCATAATTACATCCTTTCGACAGAAAGTAACATTTTCCTTATATATTATAGTATTTCGGCGGGATAAAAGCAAACTTTTTCTGAAAAATTCATAATATCTTTGGATTTTTGTATGCGGAATATTCAATATGTTAATATTGCACAATATTCCGCGCGGAAACGCGGCAAAGATTTCACTTTAACTCGCTAAATTTTCGAGCTTTTTTTGCACCTATATATGTCGGATTTTTTCCGCAATATTATCGGAGGTGCTTTTATGAAAAATTGCGAACAGGAAATCAAAGAGCGAACCAAAAATCTTTACCTTCAGCTTATCAAATCAGCGCCGGAGGGCTGCTGCATCAACTCCGGCGCGCTTTGGCAAATTGAAGAATGCACAGACCCGCTGATCGCCGCAACTGCGGACGACGGTTCCGCAGAATTTTTCGTTGCGAACCGCTTCGGCGAGGAAATTATGCCTTCCGTCGCGTCGGTGACGCTTTCAAGTCCAATGCTGGAATTTGATTCTCCGCAAAAGCTTTCCCTTTTGGCTAAAGCTATTGAAAATTTTCCGCTCGGCTGCGAGTTCAAAGCCGAAAACGAAAGCCGCACTCAGCTTTCGTTCGATTTTTTGGCGGCATACGCCATTCTTTTTGAAGAATAAGTGCAAAGGAGACTATAAAATGGACAGATACAGTTTTTCATTGTCGAAGCAAATAAACCGCATTATGGCAAAGGCATGCGCCAAAGCCCCGGAAGGCTTTATTTTCAACGAAAACGCAGCTTTCAAGCTGTATGATGCTTTTCGTTTCTTTGCTCAGCTGTTAATCCCTGAATATGAAATCGGGATCATAGATGAAGATTTTGGGATGAGTTTTTGGGAAGGTCAGCTAAGCGGCGGCAAATACCCAATCAAAATTCTTGTGGAATTTCCGGAGCTTTTGCTCTCAGGCTTTTTGGCGGAAAATTTTGCTTACATTCTTCGGCACTGCGTCGACTACTTTTCGGTATGCCCTGTGGAGGGCAGCAAAAATATTCAGATAGAAGTGCGAATAGACGGCGCATACATACCTTGTGATTAAATTTTTTATGTTTCCCGCGGCAAAAGTTCTGAAATTTTGCCGCGGATTCTCATAAAATAAATAAAAACTTTGACATTCGGCAATAAACCATTTATAATAGTATTTCGTAAAATGCAATAAATTTGCCTGCCTGTACGGAGGATTTAATGATTTAACAATTTTTGTATTCAGAGATACAATATTGATTCGGAGGATTTGAAATGCTTGAATTAGAAGAACTGCGTCTGCGCCTGCTGGGAATGAAACCGCAGATTGACGATCTTGCGGACGCGCTGGGGCTTGAGCAGTGCCGCGCGGAGGTTCGCCGCCTTGAGGCACAGCAGGCAGACCCCGACTTTTGGAACGATGTAGAGACCTCTTCCAAGGTTCAGAAAAAAATGAGCCAACTCAACAGCAAAATCGCTTCTCATAAAGATCTTGAGAACCGCTACGACGACGCCATGACTCTTATAGAAATGGCTTCCGAGGAGGAGGATCACGACCTTTACGAAGAAGCCCTTGCGGAGGTTGATAAGCTTGCCGAGGACGTCGACCGCATAAAGCTTACCACCCTGCTCACCGGAGAATATGATGACAACAACGCCATTCTCACCTTCCATGCGGGTGCGGGCGGCACCGAGGCACAGGACTGGTGCCAAATGCTTTACCGTATGTATACCGCGTGGGCTACCCGCCACAATTACAAATACACCCTTGTCGACTGGCTTGACGGCGAGGACGCCGGACTGAAATCCGCCACCATTATCGTGGAGGGCGAAAACGCCTACGGCTTCCTCAAGTCCGAAAACGGCGTTCACCGCCTTGTGCGTATTTCTCCCTTTGACGCCTCCGGCCGCCGCCACACCTCCTTTGCCTCCCTTGAGGTTATGCCGGAAATCGAGGATGACAAATCCATAGAAATCCGGGAAGAGGACATCAAAATGGACGTTTACCGTGCCTCCGGCGCGGGCGGTCAGAAGGTAAACAAGACCTCCTCCGCCGTTCGTCTTACCCATATTCCCACCGGAATTGTTGTATGCTCTCAGATCGAGCGTTCTCAGCACCAGAACCGCGAGGTTTGTATGAATATGCTCCGCTCCAAGCTTGTTGAAATCAAGGAACGCGAGCATCTTGAGAAAATCGAGGACATCAAGGGCGTACAGAAAGAAATCGCATGGGGCAGCCAAATCCGCTCCTATGTTTTCATGCCCTACACCCTTGTTAAAGACCACCGCACCGGCTATGAAACCGGAAATATTCAGGCGGTTATGGACGGCGACATTGACGGCTTCATCAATGCCTACCTCAAACAGCTCAGCCGCGGACATTTTGACGGCGGCGACGACGCAGAATAATTAAATTATGCTATAAAAGCAGCCCCGTGCTCAAAATGAGCACGGGGCTGCCTTTA
>USFO01000003.1 GCA_900553955.1 uncultured Oscillospiraceae bacterium | reverse complement strand
TTTTTCTGCGATTTTGACGGCTTCACTGTCTATGGGAAAAATTTTTTCCAGCTTGAGCACGGAAGCACCGACTTTTTCGGCGGCTGAGCACGCCTCTGCGAAGAGTCTGCCGTACACGACTATAAGAGTATCGTTTCCGTGCTCAAGCCCGTGCTCAAAGAAATCAAAGTCGCCGTAATCCGCAGTAAATTCCGGCAAAACCGCCTTTTCGCAGTCCCTAGGATAGCGTACCGCCCAAACGCCGCTTCCATTCAGTGCGGTTTTGAGCACGCGCCCGAGCTCCGCATAATTAAACGGGCTGTAAATCGTAATTCCCGGTATTGTGGTGAGCATGGGAACGTCAAAAATACCTTGGTGGGTTTCGCCGTCCCCGCCGACAATGCCGGCTCTGTCAACGGCGAGCACCACATGGAGCGGATTTATGGAAGCGTCATGTATTATTTGGTCATAGGAGCGCTGGAGGAAGGTCGAATATACCGCAAAAACGGGCTTCATCCCCCCTGCGGCAAGTCCCGCCGCAAAGGTTACGGCGTGCTCTTCCGCAATTCCCACATCAAAGAAACGCTCCGGATACTTTTGGGAGAAGGCTTTCAGCCCTGTTCCGTCGGTCATAGCAGCGGTTATGGCGCAGATTTTACTATCATTTTCCGCCATATTGCAGATAATTTCGCCGAACGCATCGGAAAAACTTTTCTTGTGTGCTTCGACAAGCTCGCCATTCTCTTTATTGAACGGCGCAACGCCATGGAACTTTGATGGAAGCATTTCTGCCGGGCGATACCCCCTGCCTTTGACGGTGTTCACGTGAACGAGCACAGGACATCTAAGGCTTTGAGCACGCTTGAGCACGCGAATGAGCATTTGCACATCGTGACCGTCCGCGGGCCCGAGATAGACAAATCCGAAATGCTCAAAGGTATTGCTGCCGTAGTAAAAATCCTTGAGTGCGGTTTTGCAGTATTTTGCCGCGCTGAAAATTCCTTTGCCGATAAGCGGAATTTTCAGCAGAAAACGCTGAAGAGAATCCTTAAAGTTAAAGTAGCTCTCCTTATTGCGAATTCGGGCGAGATATTTTGACATGGCGCCGACGTTTTTTGAAATGCTCATTTCGTTGTCGTTGAGCACCACAATCAGATTTGTTCCGCTGCGCCCGGCGTTGTTCATAGCCTCAAAGAACATTCCGCCGGAGGCTGCGCCGTCACCCACCACCGCCACCACGGAGGCTTCGTCGCCGCTGATTTTTTTTGCCTCCGCTATGCCCAATGCGGCGGAAACGGAGGTGCTGGCGTGTCCGGCAACGAAAGCGTCATGCGCGCTTTCGCAGGGCTTGGGAAAGCCGGAAAGCCCGCCCTCGGTGCGAATACCGGTGATGTCGCGGCCGGTGAGCAGCTTGTGCGAATAGCACTGGTGTCCCACGTCCCACACGATAGGCTCGTTCGGCGAATTAAAAACATAGTGCAGCGCCACCGTAAGCTCCACCGTGCCGAGGTTCGAGGCAAGATGTCCGCCGGTTACCGAAACTTTATCGAGAATTTCTTCGCGAAGCTCGAAGCAAAGTTCGTCAAGCTGGTCTTTATTAAGCTCTTTTACTCCTTGTGGAAGTTCTATACTTTCAAGAAGTCTTTTCCCCATTTGTTTCTCCAATCCAAATCATGCGTCCTCGACGCGGGTTATAAGAAAATCAAGCAGCGCAGCAAGCGCGCCTGTATCAAGTCCTTTTTCATTGAATTTGAAAAGGACGGTGCCTGCCTTTGCAATGCAGGAATATATATCGGAGCGGGTCTTTTCCTCTCCGTGAATTTTTACATAGGAATTAAGCTCACATTCCTCGTAATTTCCGTTGAAATCGAGGAGATCGTCCGCCATTTGGAACGCCAGACCAAAAAGTTCCGCATAGCTTTCCGCAAGCGAGCAAAGCTCCTCGTCCGCACCGGCTGCAATACAGCCGACGGCGGCGGAGGCCTTCATAAGAGCGGCGGTTTTAAGAGAATGTATGGCGGCAAGCTCCACTGCGGAGACTTCTTTTTCCGCCGCGGCAAGGTCGAGCACCTGACCGCCGACCATTCCGCGATAGCCTGCGCAATTCGCAAGCTTCGCCACGGCTTTAACGGCTCTTTCCGGATGTGCCGCCGCAGCCTCGCTTTCCGTAATCACGGAAAACGCGTGGGTGAGCAGCGCGTCGCCGGTAAGCACCGCCGTAGATTCGCCGAAGGCTATGTGGCAGGAGGGCTTTCCTCTGCGCATATCATCGTTATCCATGCAGGGCAGGTCGTCATGAACCAGCGAATACGCCTGCACGCACTCGATTCCGAGGGCGTAAGGCAGAGCGCCCTCGCTCTTGCAGCCGAGCATCTTTGCGAACTCAAGCACAAGCACGCCGCGCAGACGCTTGCCGCCCAGTGCGGAATAGCGCATGGCCTCAACTATTTTATCCTGCTCGCCGCAGCTTGAAACAAGTGCGGCACTCATTCCCTCATCTATGATTTTTTTGTCATCGGTTAAAAAAGAAAGCATTCTATCCTCCACCGTCAGATTTCAATTTGTTCTATCTCCTGCTTTGCTTCGTCAAGCTTTTTTTGGCAGAACTTAGTAAGCTCTACGCCTTCCTTAAAAAGCTTTACGGAGTCCTCGAGAGATACATCCTCTGCGGAAAGCTTTTCGTTGATTTCGGAGAGCTTTGCAAGAGCCTCCTCGAACTTCATATCCTTTCTCAAAAAGCAAGACCTCCTTCTGTTTTTTCGTTTACGGTCGCTTTTAAGTGTCCGTCAGGCAAATACAGGTCGAACATCTCCCCCACGGAAATATCACCGGTGCTTTTGATTATCTTGCCGTCCTTCTCCGCGCGGTAAAGGGTCTTTTTGAGCAGCTTCGCCGGATTATTTAAATCAAGCAGCGCAAGCTGCATTTGCAGCACATGGTTGCCATTATTTATCTTATTTTCAAAGCCGCGCTTTACGCTTTCGTCCAGTGCAGCAATTTGATTGGCAAATTTAGTATAAATTTCATCTGTAAAGTCAAAAGCCTTAACAGAGCCTATCATCGCTAATTTTCCGCTTCTGTCGTCGATTTTTTTACGCAGAACGTTATACAGAAAGTCAAGGTTCGAGTCAAGAGTCTGCTTTATTTCATCACAATCCGGACTTGCAAGTTCGGCAGCGGCAGACGGCGTCGGAGCGCGTAAATCTGCCACAAAATCGCATATAGAGAAGTCCGTTTCGTGTCCTACGGCGGAAATCACAGGGGTTTTGCAGGAGAAAACGGTTCTGGCAAGCATTTCATCGTTGAATGCGGAAAGGTCATCGGAGCTTCCGCCGCCTCGCCCGATTATAATTACATCGGGCTTTATTTCGTCATCCTGTTTTTTCAGCGCGCGGATAAGCTGCTCGGGTGCGTCCGCTCCCTGAACGGAAACCGGCGTGAGCACCAGCTTCGCCAAAGGCCACCTCCGCCCCAGAACATTTATTATGTCGTGCAGCGCCGCGCCGTGTGCGGAGGTAATAACACCGATTTTCCCGGGAAAACGCGGAAGAGGCTTTTTCGCCTCCGGCGCAAAGAGTCCTTCCTTTTCAAGGCGCTCCTTGAGCTGCTCAAAGGCGAGAAACTTCGCTCCGAGTCCGTCCGGCTGTATGTCATAGACGTACAGTTGGCAGGCGCAGGTCTTTTTGTAAACGGATAAATCGCAGCGGGCTATGACCGCCATTCCGTTCTGAGGAGTGAAGCGGATGCGTTCCGCATAGCTTCGGAACATAACGCATTTTACTTCAGATTCTGTGTCTTTCAGCGAAAAATACATATGTCCGGAGTAAAGATTTTCCTTGAAATCGGCTATTTCTCCGCAGATATAAATTCCCGAAAGCTTCGGGTTTTCGTCAAGATACGATTTCAGATACGAGGTTACCTGCGTAACCGAAAGAATACTAAAACCGGGCACCCTCTCCCCCCTTATCTTTTGTATGCTTCCGCCGCAAGCACCGCAATTCCCGCAGCGTTATCGGAAGAAAACTCCGGCTTTGCAAAAATACCGCCATATTTATTCTCGATTGTGTTTCTGATAATGCAGTTTGACATAACACCACCCGCATAAACAAGCGGCAGTTTGCCATATTCGGAGAGCATGGCGTCTGTCATTCCGCAAAGCGCCGCTTCAACGGATTTGAGGCAGAAAAGCGCGATATCTTCGGGCTTTTCGCCATTTTCAAGCATTTTTCTGCACTTATTTTCAATACCGGAAAGGCAGCACTCCGTGCCCTTCATAACCGGTTTTATTTTGAATTTGCGGTCGCTTTTTAATGCAAGCCCCTCAAGGTACTTCCCTGCCGGAAACGGCAGCCCGAGCATAACGCCGACCCTGTCCACTGCCTGCCCTGCTTTTAAGTCCATAGAGCCGCCGATTTTCGTGCAGCGGATGATTCGCTCAGCACTCGGCTCAACCAAAAGAGCTTCGGTCGTTCCGCCGGAAAGGTGGAACGCGATGAATCGTTCCCGGAACAGGTCGAGCCGCCCGGCGGAATAAAGTGCCGCGGCAACATGTCCCTGCTGATGCGCAAAGGGCAAAACCGGCACCTTGAGCGCTGCGCCGAGGCAGTTCGCCGCCATTTCGCCCACCAAAAAGCATGGCATATACGAGCCGTCAATATCCCGTGGGCGGGTTGAAACGCCGATGGCGGTTATTTTGCCGCCGTATTCGGCGAATACGTTCTGAACCATGTCGCCAAGCTGCTTTACATGGGCAAAAACCGCATCCGACTGGCGCAGACCAAGCTCGCCCGCTTTTACCGGGAGCAGCTTTTTGCTTTGAATTATTGTGTTTGCTTCGCTGTCAAAAAGTGCGGCGGAGGTGGTGTAATTGCTGGTATCAATCCCCAGAAACGCACTCATTATCGCTTTCCGCCTTCTTTTTATATACTGCGCCGAGAACTCCGTTTACAAAGCCGGGCGCATCGTCACCGCCATAGATTTTTGCAAGTTCGACCGCTTCGTTTATGGAAACGCTTGCGGGCACTTCTTTGCTGAAATAATACATTTCGCAAACGGCAATTCGCAGAATTGCAAGGGTGGTTCTTGCCATTCTGCCGGGCTTCCAATGGGTGGAGCAGGAAGCGATTATGCTGTCGATTTCGTCGCGGTTATCAAGGGTTTTGCGGGCAAGCTCCTTTGCAAAGTCACCGTCGTTCAAAATGAGATCGCGGCCGTCCGCGGCGTTTTCAAGGATATAGTCCAGTCCTTCGTTGTGAAAGCTGCTTTCAAATACGATGGCAAAAGCCTGTTCGCGAGATTCTTTTCTTGTCATTGCATTTCCTCCAATAAAAAAGCCTCCCCAGTTTTATCCGAGGAGGAAAAGCTGGTCGTCTTTAATTTTCAAGCGTCAAATTCTAAAAACAATTATACCACGAATATTCGTTTTTACAATAGATAAGCCTGATTTTTATGCAAAAAATCTGAAAATATACATTTTAAGAAAAGCCACTCGGCTATGCAAGCGGCTTTTCTTTATGAAATCTTAATCATCCGTAGACTGGGTGCCGTAATTGTAGCTTCCGTTTCTTCCGACGGAGCCGAGATAGCTCGAAATTGCGTCCGCAATTCCGGAGGCGATGGAGCTTTGATAGCTGTTCTGAATAAGCTTGTAGTAGTCGGATTCGTTGCTGACGAAACCGAGTTCGCCGAGAACGGCAGGATACTCCTGCACGCGGGTCACATAGTAGCGGCCTATCATTCCGCCCCGGTTCGATGTTTCAAGTGCGGAGGCAACATTCGCTGACAAGCCGTCCGCAAGCGAGGACGAGAAACGAGTGAAATAGAAGCATTCCGAGCCGTTTCCGGTGCTTGTGGTAGCGGAGTTGCAGTGCACGCTGACGAATACAAGGGGATTTTTCGACGAAGCATAAGCCGTTCTGTCCGCAAGGGAGGGCCTGCTGTTTACGGTATCCATCATATACACCGTTGCCCCCCGGCTTTCAAGCTCCGACTTGAGGTATTTGCCGACGGCGAGGTTGATTTCGTATTCACCGTACGCGGAAAGGTAGCCGAGGGCGCCCACTCCGAGGGCGCTGTGACCCACATCCACAACAATGGGCACGCCGGAAAGGCTGTAAGTTCCGGTGGGGTTATTGAAGCGGAAAACGAGATTTCCGCCCTCATAGTAGGCATCGTAGCCGAGAAAGCCGCCCTTGGTGCTGAGATTAAGGCTGAGCTTGCTTCCGCTCCAGGTGGCGGAGCCAAAAAGCGGCGTGCAGTTAAGCTCCAGAGAGTCCGGAACGGAGTCTGTATATTGGAAGTCAACGGTGAACGCTGAGCTTGTGTACTTGGCTATATAAGCCACCTGCTGCTCCGTTTTAATCGTGACATAAGTGTAGCGGTAATCCGACGAAACGGTAAGAGAACCGATTTTGTTGCCGCCGAGTTCGCCGGAAACCGGGCTTACATCGCTTGTATAAACGCGCTGTCCTGACTGAAGATTGTAGTAGGAGAATGTTTTGCTGCCCTCCACATAAACAATTTCATCGCCGACAACATAATCACGGGTTCCTTTCGCCAGCGGGTAGCAGTCGTAATCGGAAAGGTCGTTTAAGGTGTCCGTGGGGAACGTTTCCGCGGATTTCGATATGACCTCCACAAGTCCTCCGGCCGTTGCCTTTGCGGAAACGGTAACGAACGCGCCCTCCATTTTTTCGGTTGCGTCCTCCCATGTTCCTTTTACGATAATATTACCGAGGCTCTGTTCGGAAATGCCCGCTGCCGGAACGCTGAGCACGCCGGTATAAATTTGATACGTGGATTCGTTATCGGTGGAGTCGTCCGCTTCGGTGCTGGGCTTGAGCGTGACGGTGTTTGAGCCGAGGGTCGCCGTTACGGTTGAACCCTCATAAGCAAGCGCTGACACCGTGATGCTCATTCCGCCGCCGACGGTTACATTTCCGAGAGGGGACATTTCCTTGAGCACCTTTACATTTCTTGTAACATTATAAGTTATGGTTTTTTCCTTATGAACGAATTCAAAGGTGTTAAGTCCGGTTTTCAGCTCCTGAGTCAGCATAAATGCGCCGTTGGAGTCACGCTTTACTTTTTTGCCGTTCATCAAAAGGTCGAAATTCACATCGGAAGCGCCGGAGAAAGAAACGGAAGCTTCGTAGGTGGAGAATTTCGTCTTTGCGGGGCGGGTCATTTCAAGCTGAGTGAGCAAAAAGCTTGGGTCGACATTCTCCGTAAGGTACTTTATAAGCGCGTCCGTGGACTGCTTCGGGTTGTCCTCAAGCGCGGAAAGGGAGTCGAAAATGCTGCCGCAAAAGCCGCTCAGCTTTTCGGCGGAAATAACCTGATCCGAAAGCTCGGACGGATCATTCCAGCCCTTTTCATCGGTGCAGGCCTTGGTGGCATATTGGAAAATATAGAGAGGGATTTCACCTACTGTGTCGTTCCACCACGCAGTGTAGTCTTTGAATTTTGCCTTTTTATTAGCGGTAGAGTATTCGCATTTTACGGAAACGAAATCCGCAAGGCCACTTTCCACGAATTTCCTCGTATCGGCAAAGCCGTCATACAGACTTGTGTACGCTGCGGCGGTATCGCTTCCGCCTTCCTCATCCTCGGCGTTTGCCCAAACAGCGTCCACCGCAAGCCCCACCGCAACGGAGGGCTTCACCTCTTTAACCGCATTGTAGGCGGCTGCTACGGCGGACTGTGTTCCGCTGTGCAGATAGTTTTCATAGCCCATGCCGCCGCCGGAGACGAGATATTCCGAATACGCCTTGCCGGTTGACTCGGCGGTATACATATTGAGCATCACGCCGTCAATATCATAGCCGCAAAGCGCCGCCGCGTCCGCTCTTATGCTCGAAAGCTCCGCTGCGCCCGGCACGCCGCCGTTATCGCCCATGTATTTGAGCACGTCGAAAACAACATAAACATACATACCGTGCTCGCGGGCTTTTTCGCCCGCATATTTGAGCATATCCATGCTCACCGCCGCCTGATTTCCCCCTGCGGAGGCAAAAAGCGTGCCGCCCTCATAAGAGGTTTCCAAAAAAACGGTGTTTGCGGAGAGATCCTTTGCTTTTTTTATCGCCGAGTCAATGGAGCCTTGAATATCCGCCGTGCTCATTTTAGAATCCGTGAAATAATCCTTACCTGCGGTGAGGGTTACCGCCATCATACGCTCCGGTGCGGCGTAAACAATCGGCTCCGTCGGCCGAGGCTCGTCGGGCTTTTCGTCGGCTGAGGGAGAGTCCGGTTCTATGACGATTTCCTCGCTTGTTTCCAAATTAGGCTTGCTGACTTCCGATTGTGACGAGGACGAATTTTGCTGATGCTCAAGCGGGTTCCCAAGCTTTTCGCTGAGTATGCTCATTCCCGGTAAACCGCTGCTTGCGGCGGCGAAGGCCCCCACCCCGACTATAATTACGCCGAGGCAAAGGCACAGCACAAACGCCATAAGCTTTTTGTTTAGAAAGAACCTCTTCATTGCTTTTTTACCGTCCTTCGTTTAGCTTTTGTTACATTATGTCAAGAAGATTTCGCTTTTCTTTTCCGACAATTTCCGCAACGGATTTTGCGGGATTATACAGTGAATCGTATCTGTAAAGAGCGAAGCCACCGTAATTTTTCGCTCTGCGGGCGGCGGCGACCTCCCGGGAAAGAATGTCGCTGTTTTGCGTCCATTCAAGCTTGCCGGTGCTTCCAGCATAGGTATCCTCTGCGCCGACTTTATAAGCGGCAAGACCAATGATAAGCTTTACCCCGCTTTTGGTTATCATACCGTCAAATTCGTCGAGCACTGTAAGATACGGCAGACTTTTGTGGTTAAAGCCGTAATAAAGCTGCGGACAGATATAGTCCACATACCCGGCGCTTGTTACCCATGTGTAAACGTCGCAGTAAAGGGCGCTGTAATTGGAATTCGTGTTGCCGGTGGGGCTTACGCCGAAAACGCAGTCCTGATTTATGTTCTTTATGGCGGAATAAACCCGGCTGATAAGCTCGTTCACATTCTGCCGCCGCCACGCTGCAAGGCTAAGCCTGCCGCCCGCACTTTTGTAGCTCTTGTAATAGCTGCTGTCGAAGGATTCCTCCGTGGTGGGATAGAAATAATCGTCGAAGTGGATTCCATCGACGGCGTAATTGATGACTAGCTCCTCCACTCCCCTAACCACGAGGTCAATTACATCCTCGTCCGCCGGATTATAGAAAATTCCGGTATTTTCGACGACAACTACCTTGTCAGTATCAAGCCATTTATAGGCAGGGTTGCCCTTTGAAATTTTGTTTGTGTCCGTTTTACCGCTGATGCGGTAGGGATTTATCCACGCTTCGATTTTAAGCCCTGCGGCGTGAGCTTCCTTCACCATTATTTTAAGCGGGTCAAAGCCGGGATTTTGTCCCTCCGTCCGGGTGCAATATACTGACCACGGGAAAATATCGGAATTGTAGTATGCGTCGCTGTGGGAACGCGCATGAACATAAACCGTGTTAAATCCGTCGTTAGCAAGATTTGTAAACATGGCTTTTATGCTGTTTTTGAACTCCTTTTCGCTTTTTCCGGTAAGTATGGACTGATACTCAAGGTAGGAAATCCATATGGCTCTCACCTCGCCGGAAACCGCCGGGGCGTTCTGCGGCTTTTGCTCCGCGGAGCTGCTTTCGTCAGCGGGCTTTGAGGATTGAGAAGCAGAACTTGACGAGCTGTTCTTGTCGTTTTGGCTTTGAGGCTTTTGGGAAGACTCCGTTTTTGACGAAGAAGCGGAGCTTTCCGCCGCCGAGCTGCTTTCCGGGGGCTTGGAGCTTGCACTCTCAAAAGCGCTGCTCTCCGGCACGGAGCTTTCTTCACTCTGTTCCCCTATACCTATGTAACCGCTTGAAGCAGCGGAGCTTTCCGCCGAAGAAAGCACCGCGTCGTGCTCAATTATGTCGGGTTCGGTTATTTTGCTGTTTGCACAAGCTGTCATAGAAACGAGAATTGTCATTATGATAATGATGCCGAAAAGTCGTTTCATAACATACCTCCTGTGTGGAATTACGGCGCTTTTTGAGTGCGCCTAATATAATAGTATAAAAAAACACATATTTTTGTGCAAGCAAAAGAATAAAAATACGCAAAAACGGAATTATTTATTTAAATAAAATTCCTGCTTTGGCAATAATCTAAATATTATCTGCCAAAAATTACTTCATTTTTACATTTTCCTCGCCGAGTATATCACATAGTTTCGAAGCAACATAGTTGTTCCCCGAGGAGGTGTCCACCCAAAGCTTTGTGGGAGCCTTCACCGTTTTTTTGCTGTCGGCAAAGTGAATATAAAGCGGCGTCAATCCGTCGAACACGGCAAGAAATCGCATGGCTTTTTTGTATTCGGCGCTGTTTTCCGACGGAACATTGATAAACAGTCCGTAAAGTCCGCCGCTTTGCTGCTGTCGTGCCTGCGGAGCCTGCTCTGCCTGCGAAGGCGCGGCGTAATTGCCACTTGACTGCGGCGGCTGCGGCTTTTTCCGATAATCTCCGCCGAAGCCTGCGTTCGGATTAAAAGGAAAACGCTCCGCATCCGCGATACTCAAAAACCGCTCCGCTATAAGCGTGGGCTCCTCGTCCTCCTTTACGGAAATTCGCGCTTCAAGCACCACTGCTTCGTTTAGATTTATAAGTCCGCCGAACGATGAAAGCACTCGCGGGAAAACAAGAGCTTCAATGCTGCCGGTGGTGTCCTCCAGCGTCACAAACGCCATAACGTCGCTGTTTTTGGTGGTTTTGGTCTTTTTGCCGAGCACCATTCCGCAAAGGCGAACGCGCTTGTCGTTGTTTGCCTCGGAGGATGCCTCCCGCTTTATTTCGAGCACGGTTTCGGCGTTCATCTTTTCGACGGCGGTGCTGTATTCGTTCATCGGGTGGCCGGAAAGATAAAGCCCGGTAGTTTCCTTTTCCATATTAAGGCGTTCACGCAGGGTGAAGTCCGGCAGATTAGGCAGGGATTCTTCCCTATTGGGACTATCATCCATGCCGCCGAAAAGACTCAGCTGCCCGGAAAGATTGCGTTTCTTTTCCGCGTCTATATTGGAAAGCAGATTTTCGTAGCCGGTAAGCATGCTTCTGCGGTTGCTGCCGAGGGAATCCAGCGCACCGGATTTAATAAGCGCTTCCAAAGTGCGTTTGTTAAGCTCGCGCCCGAAAACGCGGCGGCAGAAGTCTGTAAAGTTAATGTACTTGCCACCGCTTTCCCGACCGGCTATAATGTCGTTTATAAGCCCTCTGCCGATATTTTTTACTGCAAGCAGACCGAAGCGAACGGCGTTATTCTCCCATATAAAGCCGCTTTCGGATGCGTTTACATCCGGCCCCGCGACTTTTATGCCCATCTTTTGGCACTCGCCGATATACTCTATCACCTTATCGGTGTTATCGAGCACGGAGCTGAGCTGCGCCGCCATATATTCTCCGGGAAAATGGCATTTGAGATACGCTGTGCGGTACGCAACCGTGGCATACGCCGCCGCATGGGATTTATTGAAAGCGTATGATGCAAAAGAGCTCATCTCATCGAAAATTTCGTTGGCGATTTTCTCCGGAACGCCGTTTCGCACGGCGCCGGGAAGCTCTAAATTGCCGTTTTCGTCGAACTTTCCGTGGACGAAGTATTCCCGCTCCTGCGCCATCACATCAAGCTTCTTTTTGCTCATGGCGCGGCGCACAAGGTCGGCTCTGCCGTAGGAATAGCCAGCAAGCTTACGAACTATTTCCATAACCTGCTCCTGATAAACAATGCAGCCGTAGGTTACATCGAGAATGGGCTTTAGGAGCGGAGTTTTATATGTCACTCTCTCCGGGTGGTGGCTGTTTTCAATATACTTCGGAATGGAGTCCATAGGTCCGGGACGATAAAGGGATATAACGGCGGTCAGGTCTTCTATGGACTTGGGACCGAGACCGACGAGCACGCTTCTCATGCCCGCAGATTCGAACTGGAACACTCCCTGAGCCTGCCCTTTGCCGAGCATCTCGTAAACGGCGGGGTCGTCGTCCGACACTTTTGAAATATCGAAATCCGGTATGCGCTTGCGAACCTCCCTTTCGCAGTCGCTTATGGCGGTAAGGTTTCGCAGACCGAGGAAGTCCATTTTGAGCAGACCCAATTCCTCCAGTGTCGTCATGGTGAACTGCGTTACAACAGATTCATCCGGCTTCGCCACCGGAACAAATTCCGTGACGGGCTGCGGCGCAATTACAACGCCGGCGGCGTGAACCGAGGAATGCCGAGGCATTCCCTCCACTTTAAGCGCCGTGTCTATAAGCTCCTTAACCTTCGGGTCGGAATCATAAAGCTCTCTCAGCTCCGGGGAGATTTTCAGCGCCTTTTCGAGGGTCATTTTAAGGTCGGTGGGAACAAGCTTTGCCACCTTGTCCACATCCTGATACGGCATTCCGAGGGCGCGCCCCACATCGCGTATTGCGGCTCTTGCCGCCATGGTTCCGAAGGTGATTATCTGCGCCACATGATCCTCGCCGTACTTCCTGTTGACATATTCTATGACCTCCTGGCGGCGTTCGTAGCAGAAGTCAATATCGAAGTCCGGCATTGAAACACGCTCCGGGTTAAGGAAGCGTTCGAACAGCAGATGATATTTTATCGGGTCTATATCGGTTATGCCTATGCAGTAGGCGCAGATGCTTCCTGCGCCGGAGCCTCTGCCGGGCCCCACCGGGATGCCTTGGCTCTTGGCATAGTTTATAAAATCGTGAACAATAAGATAGTAGTTTACATAGCCCATGCGCTTGATTATATCAAGCTCATAGTTGAGTCTGTCCCAAAGCTCCTGCTCGGGGTTTTCGCCGTAGCGGCGGCAGAGCCCTTCCCTGCACATGCTTTCGAAGTACTCCGTATTGTCCCGCCCGTCCGGAGCGTTAAACGCAGGAAGCTTGGTATGGCCGAACTCAAAGGTCATATTGCAGCGATCCGCGATTTTCTGCGTATTGTCCACAGCCTCGGGAAAAGCTGCGAAAATGCTCCGCATTTCCTCCTCGGACTTCACATAAAATTCGTCAGTTTCAAAAGCCATGTCATTCGGCTCATCCACAGTATGGTTCGTTCCTATGCAAATAAGGACGTTCTGCATTTTCGCGTCGTCCTTATTTATATAATGGCAGTCGTTGGTAGCCACAAGGGGTATGCCGGTTTCCCTTGAAATACGAACAAGCCCCGGCAAAATGCGCTTTTGATCCGCGTAGTTATGATCCTGTATTTCGATAAAGTAGTTTCCCTCGCCGAAAATATCTCTGTACTCAAGCGCGGCTTTTTTTGCGCCCTCGTAGTCGTTGGCGGAGAGATTGCGGGGAACCTCCCCCGCAAGGCAGGCGGAAAGCGCAATTATACCCTCGTGATATTTTCGCAGAAGCTCCTTATCCACTCTGGGCTTTTTGTAAAAGCCGTCGATAAATCCCGCGGAAACAAGCTTGATGAGATTTTTATAGCCGGTATTGTTTTCGCAGAGCAGCACAAGGTGGTAGCTCCAGTCAAGCTGGTGCTCCTTGCTGAAGCGGGAACGGTTCGCAACATAAACCTCGCAGCCGATAATGGGCTTTATATCGTATTTTTGCGCTTCCCTGTAAAAGTCGATAACGCCGTACATAGCGCCGTGGTCGGTTATGGCAACGGCGTTCTGCCCAAGCTCTTTTATGCGCGGCATAAGCCGCTTTATGCGGCAGGCGCCGTCAAGCAGACTGTATTCGGTATGAAGATGAAGATGCACAAAGCTCATTTCGCTGCGCCTCCGTTCCTTTTATGAATTTATGCGGGCTGCTCGCTCTCTTTTACGGTCATTCCGTGGCGGAGCCAGTTGCCCTTGAGATATTTGCGAAGATAAATTATGCCTTTAAGAAGCTCGTCGCTGCAAACAGCGGTCATAACTATAAGCGGGTTCACATGAAGAACCGTTCCGAGGATGGTTCCCATAACGCATTTCGTCAAAATTACAATGCTCACGTCCACCCGCGCCATATATTTCGTATCGCCGCCGGCGCGAAGCACTCCCGCTCCGAGATTCCAGCTTGCTCCGTAGCAAAGGTCAACATAGGCGCAGATAATCAGCATTTTGCGTATATACTCCTTGGTTTCCGCCGTGCCGACAATGAAGTTCGGCGCAAAAGGACGGAGCAGTAAAACTATGCTCATCATAATGAAGCCGACGCCGAAGCCGCCCGCAACGAAAAACTTGCTCCACTTTTTCGCCTCATCATCCTTGCCTGCGCCAATCATATTTCCCATAAGTATAAGCGAAGCGTTGGCAAAGCCGCACATGGCAACGGTCGAAAGGTCGAGAATGACCATTACAAGGCTGTATGCCGCAAGGAAGCTTTTGCTGTATTGACCGAGGTTCGCGGCCTGCGCCGTCATACCGAAGCCCCATGCGAATTCGCTGAAAAATACCGGCAGACCGTACTTTATGTAAGACGGAATATACTGATGAGCGTCGGCAAAAATGTACCTCATACGGAAATTGAGATGGTGCTCGATTTTATACATATATACAAGGGCGAGCACGCACTCCACGCATTTGCTTATTACGGTGGCAAGAGCGGCGCCCTTTACTCCCAGAGCCGGCGCGCCGAGATTGCCGTAGATGAACACCCAG
Source organism: uncultured Oscillospiraceae bacterium (assembly GCA_900553955.1). Lineage (GTDB taxonomy): Bacteria > Bacillota > Clostridia > Oscillospirales > Ruminococcaceae > UMGS1668. The sequence continues at coordinate 36,293 of USFO01000003.1, read as the reverse complement.
TTGAGCACAAGGTTCGTAAGGCAGGAGCAGGAGTAGATTACAACGGAAACCTTAACGTCGCCCAAGGCGCGCAGGTTTGAAAGAATGGTAACGGTGATTGCCGGAACCACATAGAACCAAGCCATAATGCTCAGATAATCGACGCCGTATGCTATTACCTCCGCATCCTTTGCAAAAAGCCGCATTATCTGATACGGAAAAAGCAGCATAACGACGGAAAGCACCGTTCCCGCAATCATATTTATGCGAACGGCAAAGCCCATCATATCGCGTATCGGCTCGGTCTTTCCCATTCCCCAATATCTCGCGGTGATTACCACCGTTCCCATACAAACGCCCCACATAAACATTGTGTAGAACACATATATGGAGTTCACCTGGTTTACTGCGGCAAGCTGCGCTTCGCCTACCTGCCCTATCATAATGGTATCAAGCATATTTACAAGAACGCTGATAAGATTTTGAAGCGCAACCGGTATTCCGATTTTGAACATCTGCTTGATTATTTCTTTTTTTGTATATGTAAGTTCCATGATTTTAACCGTTTTCCTGTTGTTTTCTTATTTCCGCTGCAATTTCGCCTATTCGTTTAAGGCGATGATTTACGCCGGAGCGGGACAGCGGCGGTTCAACGGATTCTCCCAGCTCACGCAGGGACATATCCGGATTTTCGAGGCGGATTTCCGCAACGGTACGCAGCTCCTCCGAAAGAAAGGTATTTCCCTTCACATCGAAAATATATTTTATATCCTGAACCTGCTGAAAGGAAGCGTTAAGAGTCTTGTCAAGGTTGGCATTATCACAGTTCATACGGCGGTTGACGCGGTTTTTTATGTCCTTGATTATCTTTATGTTCATCAGTTCCACCGCGGACATAGGAGCGCCGATATATGTGAGCAAATCTTCGATGTTTTCGCTTTCTTTGTAGTAAACCATATAGGAACCGCGGCGGATAGTGCTTTTCGGCTGGGCAAGCACTTCGCCGATAAGCGCGGAAAGATCCTTACAAAGGTTCATATAGCTTACGTCAAATTCGCAGTGATAATCTTTCTCCGGGTTGGTCAAGCTGCCGCAGACAAGGTATGCTCCGCGAAGAAAATAGCGAACATCTTCCTCGTTTTCTATGTTCGCGCGGTTTATGCGCAGGTGCGGTTCGCCCGGAACATGATAGAAAGCGTCCATAACCTTGCGTCGTTCGGAAGCTTTTTCGATACAGACTTTATAAAGCGTTCCGCGGACGCGTTCCTTGAATGTGATTTTTGCCGGAACACCGCAGTGGGTCATCAGCGCTTCGGCAAAAAGCCGCGCGGTGGGCTCGTGCAGAACAGAAAAAGATATCTCATCCGCACGAAATTTGTATGAAAAAAGCAGGAATCCGTAAAGCAGCGCGTGCAGTGCGCTTTCTTCCTCCGGAACCTCCTTGCATAGCTCGTCTTTCAGGTCAGACGCAAACGACATCGGCGGCTGCCTCCCTTATTTCTCCAAAATTTCAACTTCCGGTTCAAGAGTAAAACCGGTATCCGTCTTTACTTTATTCTGAACCCGCTCTATAAGTTCAAGAACGTCGGCGCAGGTAGCGTCGCCCTTATTTATAACAAATCCGGCGTGCTTTTCGCTGACCTGTGCGCCGCCCACGGTGAAGCCTTTAAGACCGCATTGGTCGATAAGTGCGGAAGCGAATGCGCCCTCCGGGCGCTTAAAGGTGCTTCCGGCGCTGGGCTTATCCATGGGCTGTTTGTCAAAGCGCTTGCCGATTAGTTCGTCCATTTTAGCCTTTATTTCCGCCTTGTCGCCCTTTTTAAGGCGGAACACTGCGGAGGTGATGATATATTTTTTGCTGCCGTAAACGCTATGGCGATAGGACATTTCAAGAGCGTCGCCCTCGAATACGCCTCGTTCGCCGTTTTCATCAATATGCTCGGCGCTTAAAATAACATCCTTGATTTCGCCGCCGTAAGCGCCCGCGTTCATAAAGACCGCGCCGCCGACGGAGCCGGGTATGCCGTAGGCAAACTCAAGCCCGGTAAGGGACTTTTCAAGGGCGAAGCTGCAAAGCTTTGCAAGGCTCGCGCCCGCTTCGCAGTATATGGTTTCTTCGTCAAGCAGCCGCATTTCGCTCATATCCCGCCCAAAATGGAGTACAATTCCGCTTGCTCCCTCGTCGGAAACAAGCAGATTGGAGCCTTTACCCAGAGGAAAAAGCTTTACGCCGCTTTCCTTGCAGAAGCGAACCGCTGCGGAAACCTGCCCGGCGTTTTGCGGGCTTGCAAAGACCTCCGCAGGACCTCCGATTTTGAATGTGGTGTGTGCGGAAAGCATTTCGTTTTCCGAAAACGGAATTTCCGTTTCTTTGGCGAATTTAATAAGAAGTTCGTTATTCAAGGTTCTTTCCTCCGTTATTCATCAAGTCCGTAATAGGAATCCCACTCGCCGATATCGTCAATATCGTCCATAGGCGGCATGGCAAGGCGTTCCATAAGCTCTATGGCGGCGTTATCTCCCATGCGCTTCTGGCGGTTGTTCATGGCGGCAACCTCCACAATTACAGCAAGGTTGCGCCCCGGCTGAACAGGAATTGTGATGAGCGGCACTTCAACATCAAGGATTTTTGTGTAAACGTCTTTTGCACCCATTCTGTCGTAAACCTTGTCGTTGTCCCACGGCTCAAGGTTGATTACCATGTCAAGCTTGGAGCTCTTCTTTACGGAGCCCATGCCGAAAAGATTTCGGGCATTGATTATACCCACGCCGCGAAGCTCCATAAAGTGGCGGATATTTTCCGGCGAAGTGCCCACGAGGGTACGCTTTGAAACGCGGCGGATTTCCACCGCATCATCGGCGATAAGGCGGTGACCGCGCTTAATAAGCTCCATGGCAACCTCGCTTTTACCAACGCCGCTTTCTCCGTAGAGCAGAACGCCTTCGCCATAGACCTCGACGAAAACGCCGTGACGGGTTATACGCTTTGCAAGGGCGATACTCAGAGTGTGGGTAATTCCCGCCATAAACTCGGAGGTGGACTCCGACGTTCTGTAAAGTGGGATATTATACTGCTTTGCAAGGTCGATAATGCCCTTATCCACAAGCATATTCCAGGTAAAAACGACAATTGCCGGCCTGTGAGAGAAAAATTTCTCCACCGTTGGAAGCATATTTGCACCCAAACTTCTTAAGTAGGAGTACTCCGTTTTGCCGATTATCTGTATTCTGGACGGGTCGAAAAGGTCGTAAAATCCGGTGAACGGAAGCCCCGGGCGGTTAAGCTCGTTCGTTTCAATGCGGATGGTATCCACATCTTCCGGCGCCCAAACCTCCTCAAGGTTAAATTCCTTTACTATTTTTAAGAAGCTTACGCTATAAAGAGAAGCCATGTTTTCCTCCTTTTTCATCAGAGAATATACCAAATTTATTATACTATAAATCCACATGATTTTGCAATTATTTTACCCTATATTATATAGAAATTCCGACACATTTTTACCCATTGTGCAAAACGGCAATAAGCACCCTTTCGGAATTTCGTAAAAATTATAAGGTATGCTGAAAAAAGCGGCACTGAATGTACCGAAAATAAAAAAATCATAGAAATAACCAAAAAGGTTTGAAAGAAAAGGTTTTATATGATAATATAATATAGATATTTTATGACACTATGGCACAGTAATTTAATATCCAATTCAAATAAAACTAAGGAGTGAAAAAAATGGCACGTTCTAAAAAAACGATGGACGGCAATACCGCTGCTGCTCATGTTTCGTATGCATATACGGATGTTGCCGCCATTTACCCCATCACCCCGTCATCGGTAATGGCGGAGCTTGCCGACAAATGGTCTGCCACCGGCAGAACCAATATATTCGGAAACAGGGTTCATGTAGTGGAGATGCAGTCCGAAGCCGGCGCCGCCGGTTCCGTTCACGGCTCTCTTGCCGCGGGAGCGCTTACCACCACATTCACCGCTTCTCAGGGACTGCTTCTTATGATTCCGAATATGTATAAAATGGCGGGCGAGCTGCTTCCGGCGGTTATTAACGTTTCCGCACGCGCCCTTGCTTCCCACGCACTGAGCATTTTCGGCGATCATTCCGACGTTTACGCCTGTCGTCAAACCGGCTTTGCCATGCTTTGCTCCGGCAACCCGCAGGAGGTTATGGATCTAGCACCTATTGCCCACCTTTCCGCGATTAAGGGCCGCGTTCCGTTCATCCATTTCTTTGACGGCTTCAGAACCTCCCACGAGGTTCAGAAAATCGAGGTGTGGGACTATGAACAGCTCAAAAACCTTGCGGATTTCGACGCAATAGAAGCGTTCCGCAAAAATGCTCTCAACCCCAACCACCCTGTCACCCGCGGAACCGCACAGAACCCGGATATTTTCTTCCAGGCACGCGAAGCCTGCAATAAATTCTATAATGCGCTTCCCGCGGTTGTGGAAGAGTATATGAACAAGGTCAACGCCGAAATCGGCACCGACTACAAGCTCTTTAACTACTATGGCGCCGCTGACGCGGAGCATATTATCATTGCCATGGGCTCCGTTTGCGATACCGTTGAGGAAACCATTGACTATCTTAATGCCGCAGGCGGCAAATACGGTCTTGTTAAGGTTCGCCTCTACCGTCCCTTCAGCCGTGAGCACCTGCTGAAAGCAATTCCCCATACCGCAAAGACCATAACCGTGCTTGACCGCACCAAGGAACCCGGCAGCGTGGGCGAACCGCTGTTCCTCGATATCGCAGCGGCTGTTCGCGGCAGCGAGTTCGAGGGCGTAAAGCTCTACGGCGGCCGCTACGGTCTCGGCAGCAAGGATACCACTCCCGCACAGATTATCGCCGTTTACCGCAACGCCGAAAAAGGTGGCAAGTCCGCGTTCACCATCGGCATTGACGATGACGTTACCGGTCTTTCTCTCGAAATAAAGGAAACTCCGGATACCACCCCTGCCGGAAACAAGAGCTGTATGTTCTGGGGACTCGGCTCCGACGGAACCGTTGGCGCGAACAAAAACTCCATCAAAATCATCGGCGACCATACGGATCTCTATGTTCAGGGCTACTTCGCATACGACTCCAAAAAGTCCGGCGGCGTAACGGTTTCTCACCTGCGCTTCGGAAAATCCCCCATTAAGTCCACTTATTATATAAACAGCGCCGACTTCGTCGCCTGCCACAATCCCTCCTATGTCACCAAATACGATATGGTTTCCGTGCTCAAAAAGGGTGGCAAATTCCTGCTCAACTGCGGTTGGAGCCTTGCCGAAATCGAAAAGCACCTGCCCGGCGAGGTAAAGCGTTATATAGCGGAAAACCGCATTGGGCTTTACACCATTGACGGCATTTCCATCGCCAGAGAAATCGGACTCGGCGGAAAAATCAATACCATTCTCCAAGCGGCATTCTTCAAAATTTCCGAAATTATCCCCGCAGAGGACGCCGAAAAGTACATGAAAGAAGCTGTTGTCGCATCCTACGGCAAAAAGGGCGACGCGGTTATCAATATGAACTTCGCCGCCATTGAACGTGGAATGAAGGATTTTGTCAAGGTTGACTACCCCGCCGATAAGTGGGCGAAGGCCGAGGGCGAAATTCCCGTTCCGAAAGCCGTCGGCGACAACAAAGAGCTTGTGGATTTCGTGAACAGCGTACTCGTTCCCGCATCCGCACAGAAGGGCGACAAGCTGCCTGTTTCCGTATTCTCCGGCCGTGAGGACGGCACCTTCCCGGCAGGCACCGCAGCGTTTGAAAAGCGCGGAATTGCCGTTGATGTTCCCCGCTGGCTGCCGGAAAACTGCATCCAGTGCAATATGTGCGCCTATGTCTGCCCCCACGCCGTAATCCGTCCGGTGGTTATGGATGACGGCGAGTTCAGAAAAGCTCCGGATGGCGCGAGGTTTGCTCCCATGACGGGTGTAAGCGGAAAATACTTTACAATGACCGTTTCCGCCTTTGACTGCACCGGCTGCGGCTCCTGTGTGAACGTCTGCCCCGGCAAAAAAGGCGCAAAAGCCCTTGAAATGAAGCCTCTTGAACAGGAAGCTGCCGAGCAGAAGGTCTTTGACTACGGTCTTAACGTTTCCGAAAAGCCCGAGGTATTCGAAAAATTTAAAGCGGCAACCCTCAAGGGCAGCCAGTTCCGCCGTCCGCTGCTGGAGTTCTCCGGCGCCTGCGCGGGCTGCGGCGAAACCCCCTATGCAAAGCTTGTCACTCAGCTTTTCGGCGACAGAATGTATATTGCGAACGCCACCGGCTGTTCCTCCATCTGGGGAGGCTCCGCACCCTCCACTCCCTACACCAGAAACAAGGCGGGCAAGGGTCCGGCGTGGGCGAACTCCCTCTTTGAGGACAACGCCGAATACGGCTACGGAATGTTCCTCGGTCAGGAGGCCATCCGCAGCAGCTACATCGAAAAGGTTCGCTTCCTTGCGGAAAACGGCAAGCACGAGGAAACCGTTTCCGCCGCAAAGAGGTATCTTGATACGGTGAATGACGGCGAAGCGAACGCCGCTGCCGCAAAAGCTCTTGTTGCAGCGATTGAAAAGAACTGCACCTGCGAACGCGCGCTTGACATAGTCAGAGGCAAGGACTACCTTGCGAAGAAATCCGTTTGGGCGTTCGGCGGCGACGGCTGGGCATACGATATAGGATTCGGCGGAGTTGACCATGTTCTTGCTTCCGGCAAAAACATAAATATTCTGGTGTTTGATACCGAGGTCTACTCTAATACGGGCGGTCAGTCCTCCAAGGCGACCCCCACCGGCGCAGTGGCACAGTTTGCCTCCGCCGGCAAGGAGGTCAAGAAGAAAGACCTTGCGGCAATCGCCATGAGCTACGGCTATATCTATGTGGCACAGGTCGCACAGGGCGCAAATATGGCTCAGTGCGTAAAGGCTATTGCCGAGGCGGAAAGCTATGACGGTCCGTCCATCATCATCGCCTATGCGCCCTGCATCAACCACGGAATTAAAGGCGGCATGGGCAACTCCATGGCAGAGGAAAAACGCGCAGTGGAAGCCGGCTATTGGCATCTGTTCCGCTACGACCCGCGCCTTGAAGCCGAGGGCAAAAACCCCTTCCAACTTGACAGCGGCGCACCCACCGCAAGCTATAAGGACTTCATCGAGAGTGAAGTTCGTTACAGCAGCCTTATGCGCACTTTCCCGGAACGTGCAAAAGTGCTCTTTGAGAAAGCGGAAGAAAACGCCGCAGAGAAATACGAGCATCTTGAAAAGCTCTCCAAGATCGAACTGTAAACTTAAAACAAAGCAAAAAATCGTTCCGTGCTCGTTTGAGCACGGAACGATTTTTTGTGAGCACCGATTTATCGGTAGCTTTATTTTTTGAGCACGATATGAAAATGTCCGCCGTTTTCCTCATGCTCAAGCGGGTTAAGAGCACATTCACGGCAAATTTTCATTATAAGCTCCGAACTTTGTGCCACATCGGTTCCGATAATTCCGTATTCGGTGCAGACGTTTTCTTCCGGCAAAATTATATCAAGCTCCACAGAAAATGCATCGGGATAGGCGGATTCAAATTCCACATCCCAGATGGTGAGCCTGCCGCCTGTTTTGAGCACGCGGCAGGCTTCTTCAATAGCTTTTGCCTTAACATCCGTACTCATATACATAAGCGAGTAAAAGAATGTGACATTATCAAAGCTTTCGTCTGCAAAATCAAGCGCGGCCGCATCCATAAGCAGCTTTTTGCAGCAGCTCGGCGCTTCGTCAAGCTCCTCCTGCATATTGTCAACGGCGGTAACGGCGGATTTATAAAGCCTGCCGATTATTCCCTCTCCGCCGCCTCCTATGTCAAGTATGCTTCCGCAAAGCTCTTTGTTAAGTGAAATTTTCATCTCAGCAGCTTCTCTCTTTCCTTGTAATCCGGCAGATATTTTGCCACAAGCGCATAAAATTTTGCGCTGTGGTTTTTGTACACGATATGTGCAAGCTCGTGCACCACCACATAGTCAATCGCCTCCGGCGGATAAAGCATCAGCCGCCACGAATAGCAGATTGAATTTTTACCGCTGCAGCTTCCGAAGCGCTTCTGTGCGGAGGTAATCTTAATTCCAGTAGGCTTTAGCTCCATAAGCGCCGCGAAATATTCCGTGCGTGCGGCGAGATACGGCAGGGCGTTTTGCTTTGCGGCAAGCTCCTCCTCCGGAGAAACTGCGTTTTTTTCCATGCGGATACGCTTTGCTTCTGTGTGCTTCTGCACCCAGCGGCGGTGCTTCTCAAAAAATGCGTCAATATCCCGCTGCGGCATATTGAGCGGAGCTTTTATTACGGGGCAAAGCTCATCGTCAATGGTAAGCTCGACGGTTTTTCTTTTGCTTTTAATAAGTTTGTATTCCATATTCCTCCCCTGTTTGACCTCGAACGCTTTGTGTGATAAAATAAAGCTATCTTTCAAAGCAAAGCGACGGTTTATTTTATGACTAACGAAGAATTACAGCTTAAAAAGCGCTTTGGCGAGCTTGCGGAGCGCGCATATAAAAACGGAGCGTACACTTCCACGGAATTTCTTTCTCCCGCGGAGCAGGCGCTGCTGAAAAGCAGCGCCGCAGGAGTGCCGTACAAGCTTTTCGGCGGATATGACGGTGCGGAAAAGGCGCTTGCCATGTTCGGTTCGGAGGATATTTGCGGCTATGAAGCCTACCCTCCCATTACGGTTATTAAAATTGAGCCTGCCGCGCCGAAATTTTCCGACACGCTTTCCCACAGAGATTTTCTGGGGGCGATTATGTCCCTCGGAGTGCGGCGCAGCACCCTCGGAGATATTGTGGTTTGCGGCAATACCGCCTACGCGGTTTGCCTTGATGGTATAGCCGATTATATATGCGAAAACCTCATGAGCATCAGGCATACGACAGTTCGGTGCTCAAAAATCGAGGCTGTTCCTGCCGAGGCGGTTCCCCTGCCCGTCGAGTGCGGCTTCACTGTTGCATCGGAGCGGCTTGATTCCGTAGTCGCCGCGATATTTAAGCTCTCCCGCAACGAAAGTCAGGAGCTCATCGCCCACGAAAAGGTGCTTATCGGCGGCGTTCCCTGCTTAAACCCCGATGCAAAGCCCGCCGACGGCGACATTATAACCGTTCGCGGAAAGGGCAAATTCATCTATTGCGGCATGGAACGTGAAACCAAAAAAGGCCGCTTGCGCTGCACAGCAAAAATATACAAATAAAGCTTGCGCCCAGTTTATACTGGGCGCTTTTTTATGCTTTTGCTTTGTTTTTGTTTTTCCGTAAGAAGCCAATTTCTTCGCCGTTTACAATGCGCTTTATATTGATAAAATGCTTGAACCACATAATAAGCATAAGCACAAGATAGACGATTATTTGAAACAGCCCAAGCTTTGCGAAGATAGCGTAAACCGGCATGATGGTTATAACTGCCATTGTTCCGATGGCGATAAAATCAGTTGCCAGCGTGAGTACGATTATTACAGCGCCGAGAGCGAGAAACACTCGCCAATCGGCGAAAAGCACCAGTCCCATAAAGGGCGCAAGCCCTTTTCCGCCGGAAAACTTCATCCAAAATGGGTATATGTGTCCCACTACTGCCATTGCTCCGGCAAGGATTGCGGCGTTTGCGTTCGCCGGAAAAATAAGCGAAATAAGCTCCGCCGCGCAGAACGCTTTTAGTATATCAAAAGCGCCCACGGCAATGCCATGGGGCATTCCTACGGAAATAAAAACATTTGATACACCGGCATTGTGTGAACCGACTTCTTTTATGTTAACGCCCTTGCTTTTTGAAATAAGCCAAGCCATATTTATACATCCAAAAAAATAACCGATAACAGTTGCTACCACATATTCCAATAAATAATCCCACCCAATAAAAATTTATGCTATAAGTATACCCTATGCGGCGGATTTTTGCAATATATTTATTTTTTCATTGACAGCAGCTTGCTTTTATGCAATTTGGCATATTTTGCATTAGTTTTCCAAAAAACATTGACAAATTGCTTTTAATAGTGTTTAATAGGACTAATAAATCACAAGATTATCACCGAAAGGGGCGAAAAAATATGTCAAACAGAGCTAAGCGAATTACGGCGCTGCTTTTGGCGGCGATTACGATTATGCTTTGCGCGTGCAGCGGGCAGAAAAGCGAAGGAAAACCTGCCGATGTTTCCGGCTTGCCCGTCAACGGCGGCTATTCGGCGGAGTTTGCGAACGTGCACTACAAGGGCGATTATAAGCAGATGGACGGCAAGCGCAATCTGCGGGCGGGCTGCTTTACCGGCGGGCGTTTTTACTACACCGCATCCGGAGATTCCTCCGTTAACGACGACGAATATAACGCAATTTTCTCCTGCCTGCCCGACGGCAGCAACGTGCAGCGGTTTGACAAATTCGCCGCTGTCCCGAGCGACTATTTCGGCGAAGAAACAATAGAAATGGGCTACATTCGCGGAATTTATACCGGCGGCGACTGCCTGTATGTGCTTGAAAGCGCGTATACAAAGCCCACCGCCGGCGCTGAAAGTGTAACCGGAACCGAGCATACTCTTTTGCACAAGGTAAGCATTTCCAGCGACGAACGCACCATAACCGATATTACCGAAAGCCTCGCAAAAAACAGCGACGAAGATTTTTCTCTGCGCGTTGACGCAAATGGCAACGTCTATTGCCTGTTCTATATGAACCCCGGCCTTATCGTATATAATTCGAACGGCGAGGAGCTTTTCAGCCTTGGGAACGAAATCGGTTACTGCACTTTTATAGAAACTTATGACGGCGCTGTGCTGGTTAGCAGAAGCACCTCCGATTATTACGGACAGGAAATACTTGCGGTGAACGTCAGCGGAAAATGCCTTGACAAGAAAATGACCGTTCCCACCAACAGCACTTCCCTGGCGTTCTACCCCGGCGTGGACGGCTTCGACTTCACCTATTCCAACGGAACAAGCCTTTACGGCGCGAATATTGAAACGAAAGAAACGGCGCTGCTGCTCAGCTTTATCAACTGCGGAATTGACTATCAGTCGCTTACTGTGGTTTTGCCGATGGAGAACGGTCTTTCCTGTGTAAACACGGAATACGGTCTTGACGCCGCCGGAAACTCCAAATATTGCTGGGGCATAACCGCGCTGAAACGGTACGAAGGCTCCGAAGTGGACGGCAAAACCGTCCTTACCATGGCGATTGCGTATGATGCCATTGACGACAGCATTTACAAAGCCATGCTCAAATTTAACCGCACGAATCCGGAATACCGCATTGAGGTGAAGGACTATTCCGGCTATTCCGTTCCGGGCGACGCCTTCGCCGGAGCAAGCGTGCTCAACACCGAAATTATCTCCGGAAAAGCGCCGGATGTTTTCCTGACCGACGGAATGGATTCTTCCATTTACGCGGACCGCGGAATACTCGAGGATTTGTGGCCTTATATCGACGCGGATAAAGAGCTTGGCGGGCGCAAGGCGCTTGTGGAGCCGGTTTTTAACGCCATGCAGCACAGAAGCGGCGCGCTTTACGAGATAACCCCCACCTTTCAAATTTACTACATTGTCGGCAACCGGGATGTTGTCGGCGACGGCAGCGATTGGACGTTCGACAAGTTCAAATCCGCTTTGGCAAGCATGCCAGAGGGCTGCGCCGCCATAAGTGGATTATCGCGGCTAAATATGCTTTATCACGGCTCGCGCTTCCGTCTTTACGACTTTATTGACTGGAAGAACGGCACCTGCTCGTTTAACACTCCGGAGTTTGAGGAGTACCTCACTTTTATAAAGGACTACTTCCCTGCCGAAATCGACTGGAGCCAGCCGCTCAGCAATGAAGAAAAAGTTCTTAGCGGAGAAACCCTGCTTTACAGCGGCGCGATGTTCAGCTTTGACGATTTTCAAAAGATAACCACGCTTTATAAGGGCAAAGAAAGCTTCGTCGGCTGGCCGGGCGCGCAGAGCAGCCGCTGCCACTTCGGCCTTGGAAGCCGCATTGCAATGTGCTCCGCCAGCGAGCACAAGGAAGCCGTTTGGGAATTTATGCGGCTTGTGCTTACGGAAGAAATTCAGCTTTCTGATGAAAACCTGAAGTACAGCTTCCACACAAATAAGAAAGTTTTTGACACCATGCTTGACGAACGCTGCAATCCGCAATATGATACCGGCGGCAAGGAAATTCCGAAATCGGCGGTTACCATAGGCGGCACAAGGATTGAATTTTACGCCATGACATCTGAACAGCGCAGCGAATTTCTTTCGCTTATCGAAAATACCACCTCGTCCGACTGCGGCGATGACGGCAGTATTTTCGAAATTGTTATGGAGGAGGCAAATGCCTTCTTTGACGGAAAGCAGGATGCCAAAAAGACAGCCGAAGCGGTGCAAAGCAGAGTAACAATTTATATGAACGAGAAAAAGTAAAAGAAAAAGAAAGCCCACCGAAGAAATTCGGCGGGCTTTTGACTTTGATAGAAAGCTCCGCACACTACGTGCGGAGCCTTTTTTTACTTTACTGTTGATTTCCGAAGTAATTTTCGAACTGTGCCGGACGGACGTAGGCGGTTTTGTAATGTTCATAAACCGCTTTTCCGGGCGCTGCGCCGGAGGGCTTTTTGACGTTGCGAATCTCGGTATAATCCACCGGAACAAGGGACGAATCTCGACCTTTGGAGTTATATGCCGCAATAATCGCCGCCTGCTCGATGGTGGAATCCGGCACTTCGCGCCCTTCGGTAACAATAACCGTGTGTGAACCGTGGATTTTCTGTGTATGCAACCAAATATCGTTTTTGCGTGAATCTTTAAAGGTCAGCTTATCGTTTTGCAGGTTATTTCTTCCGCAAAGAATCTTGAATCCGTCGGTGGAAATATACTCTTTCGGCGAAAGCTTGACCGGCTTTTGGTTCTTTTGGCGGCTGCGTTTAATATAGCCCTGCTCCGCAAGCTCTTCGCGGAGCATAAGCACCTCATCCTCGGTTCTTGCCCGGGAGAGTAAATCGAACACGGACTCAATATAGGAAAGCTCCGCTTCGCCTTTTTCGATGAACTTTTTGAGCATTTTTTCGGCGGTATCCGCTTTACGGTATTCGCTGAAATAGTGCTGTGCGTTCTGATTGGGCGAAAGGCGCGGGTCAAGCTTGACCTCAATGGGATTATTGTTGTCATAGTAATTTTCGAGTATGACGGAAGTCATTCCCTTTTCTATATTACGAAGGTTCGCATGAATAAGCTCGCCCTTTACCCTCAGAGTATCCCTTTCCGCCGAGCGGGCAAGCTCCTGCCGCTGAACGTCAAGCTTGCGGGAAAGACGGTCGCAGAGGTTCATAACAAAACGGAAAAGATCGCCGGAACGCTGCTTCATCCTGTCCGCACCGGAGCGTTCGGAATAAAACCTGTCGAGCATGGCGCTGAAGCTTTCGCAGAGCTTCGGCGCAGCGGCCGCACCGTACTGCTTCACCGCCATAAAGGTGAAATCAATGGGCTTGCCGTTCTCGTCCTCGATAATATACGGCGCGCAGGAGCCGTTTTTTACGGTGCTTACGGTCTTGTCTATGATATAAACAAGATCCTCGCACTCATCGTTGGAGAGAGCATGGGCGGTGGTGTCATTTCCTTTGGCCGCGTATTCTGAAAATTCGCGGCAGACAATGGGAGAAACACCGTCAAGCACCTCCATAAGAGCCTTTGAAAGCGGAACATCCCTCCCCTCCTTGAGCCTTGCAATAAACGCCATATAGTCAAGGTCGAGGGTGTTCATCTTATCCTGAGAGGGCGGAAAAACATAGGTCATACCGGGCATAACCTGACGAACACTGGACATATCCGCGGTTACGCGCTTTATAGCGTCTATGATTTTACCGTCCGCGCCGATAAGAATTATGTTGCTGTGACGACCCATGGTTTCCACTGCAAGCTTGAGCACCACGGGATCTCCGAATTCATTATATGTGCTGAAAGAAAAATGCAAAATCCGTTCCAAACCGAACTGCTCTATGCCCACAAGCTTTGCGCCGCCGATGTATTTTCGCATAAGCATGCAGAACATGGGCGGAGCCTTGGGATTATCCACAGCTGACTCGGTAAAGTGCACCCGCGGCGCAGACGCAGACGCGGATATAAGCAGCTTTTTGCTTCCGCCGCTCATGCGGAAGGACATAATAAGCTCCTCTTTTGACGGCTGATGAATTTTATCAACCCTTGCTCCAACCAGATTTTCGGCAAGCTCATTTTTTAGCATGCTCAAAGTAATTCCGTCAAGCGCCAACCGTGCTCACCTCTTTTGTGTTATTTTGACCAGTATTCCGCAGGGTCGCGGGAAACCTGCGAAACAACGATTTCCGCATCGGGAAAGCGTTCGGCAAGCTTTTTTGCAAGCGGCGCAATCACCGTATTTTCGGTGCAGAAATGCCCTGCGTCAAGCACGCAGAATCCCGCTCTGCGCATATCAATGAAGAAATTATGCTTTATGTTTGCGGTAACAAAGGCGTCCGCACCCGCAGCCATGGCGTCCCGGAAAAACTCCGCTCCGCTGCCGCCGCAAACCGCCACCGACTTAATCGGCTTTTCCGTGGGGGTATATTTTATCCCCTCCACATTCAGCTTTTCGGCGGTATGGCGAACAAACTCCCCGCAGGAAAGAGGCTTTTCAAGCTCTCCCATACGAAGCAGCCCAAGCTCATCGCCGCATTTGCGAACATCGTGAAGCTCAAGCGCCGCCGCAAGGCAGTCGTTTACGCCGCCGTCGGCAATATCAAGGCTTGTGTGGGAGCTTATTACGGCAACGCCCCGTTCCGCCGCAAGAAAGGCTATGTTCTCCGGATGAAGCTCCTTTAGCGAGCCGAAAATCACCGGATGGTGCGTAATGATAAGCTCTGCACCTATGCGGCAGGCCTCGTCAAGAACCGGCTCGGTAGCGTCGAGCGCCACAAGGACTTTTTCCGCCCGGCGGCTACCGTCTCCCACAAGGAAGCCGGAATTGTCCCAGCCCTCCTGCACCGCAAATGGCGCAATCTCATCAAGAAAATTGTAAAAATCGCGTACTGTGCTCATTTTTCTTTCTCCGTTTCGTCCGCCTGCTCCTCTATCATATCCGCAAGGATTATATGGCGCATGGCGGCACTTTTTCCGCTTGGCGAACGCATAAGCCCCTCGGCAACGCTCCTATGTATCGCCGCCTGACGGCGCATATATTTTACCGCAACCGCGCCGCCGAATTCCGGAACCTTGCCGACAGCACAGAAAATTTCATCCGGGACGGTTTTTTCGCCGGTGAATTCTACGCTCATAACCGTATAAAGATGTCCCTCGGCTTCGACCGCCCTTTCTTCGGCAATGCGCCAGCCGTTTTCACAGAGCCAGCGGCGCAGTGCGTCCGCTCTGGACATGGGCTGCAAAACAAGATGCACCCTTTCGCTTTTTACCCACTTGTGGGATGCGAGAATTCCCATAATAGTTTCCCCGCCCATTCCGCATATCAGAACCTCGTTTATTTCTTCACTGGGAAGCCCATTAAGGCCGTTAGTAAGGCGCGTTTCGATTTTATCGCCCAAGCCTTTTTCTGCAATAAGCGCTTTTGCGCTCTCCAAGGGCTTTTCGTTTATATCGGTGGCGTATGCCCTTTTGCAAACGCCGTTTTCCACAAGCCAACAGACCAAATAGCCGTGGTCGGTTCCAATGTCCGCCGCAACGGTGCCGTATCCGACAAAATCGGCAGCCACCGCAAGACGGGAATCAAGCTTTTCCAAAATACATTCCCCTTTTCGCAAACAAACTTAAGGCAGCCGTGACTTCGTCATGGCTGCCGCGGCGTAACTGTTTTTTACAAATTATTTATTTGCGAAATAGTTGTTGATTTTTTCAATCATAGCGTCACAGTCGACGCCGTGAACCTCGCAGGCTTCCTCAATGCTTTCGCCTCTTGCCGCAGGACAGCCGAGGCAGTGCATTCCCATTTCGAAGAAAAATTCCGCGGTTTCTTTATCGTAATCGAGTACTTCGCCGATAAGAGAATCTTTATTTACCTGATAAGCCATTTTTACATTCCTCTTTTCTTAATTTCTGTTTATGCTTATATTATAATGTGAATATGCGTGTTTTTCAACATAAATATGTAAACATTTTTTATTTTACGCCTTGAGCATGGGCGCAAATCTCCCTGAGCACGCATTTTTCGCACTGAGGGCGGCGTGCTATGCAGACAGCTCTGCCGTGAAGAACAAGTCTGTGGCAGAAATTGTTCGACTCCGCAGGGTCAAGAATTGCGCGAAGCTCCGTTTCGCATTTTGCCGGATCCTTCGTATCGGTCAAGCCAAGCAAATTCGTTATACGAATACAGTGGGTATCGCAAACAACCGCAGGCTTTCCGTAAACATCCCCCACCACGAGGTTCGCGGTCTTTCTGCCTATTCCGGGCAGCTTAATAAGCTCCTCAACGGTATCCGGCACAACGCCGTCATAATCCCGAACGAGAATTTTGCAGGTCTGCGAAATGTCGTGAGACTTCGTTTTGTAGAACCCGCAGGATCGAACTATGTCGCTTATATCCTGCTCGTCCGCCTCCGCAAGCGCCTGCAAGGTAGGGTATTTTTCGAACAGAACCGGAGTTACCATATTGACTCTGGCATCCGTACACTGCGCCGCCAAGCGCGTAGCAATAAGCAGCTCGTGGGGCTTTTGGTATTCAAGGGAGCAAACCGCATCCGGATATTCCTTCTTGAGCAGCTCCACCGCTTTTGCGGCACATTCTTTTTTATCCATATCGCACCTCCGAATAAAGGTATGCTATGAGCATATTCGATTTTTCATCTCTTGTCAAGCAAAAAAGACTTGCAATATAAAACGAAATAATATATAATCTGCACTATCCCATCTCAAGGAGTTTTTTATGAACATAACCGTTAAAACAAAAGACAACCAAGCGGATTCCTTTGCGGTGCGCAAGGCCGTTTTTGTGGATGAACAGGGCTACAAAAACGAATTTGATGAAATTGATAATATCTGCGACTATGTGACGGTCTATTGCGAAGGTAAGCTTGCCGGAACGGGCAGAGCTTTTCCCTCGGAGGAAAACGGCGTTTTTGTTTTCGGCAGAATTGCCGTGCTCAAAAAGTTCCGTGGGCTGCACCTTGGGGCGATCATTCTTGAAGAGCTTGAAAAAATTGCGAAGGCAAAAGGCGCAAAATGTGCCGTGCTGCTTGCGCAGCAATATGCCGTAGGATTTTACGAAAAGAGCGGATTTTCCCTTTGTGACGCTGAAATTGAGTACGATGAAGGTCAGCCCCACTGCCGCATGAAAAAATATTTTTAGAAATTTCAAAAAAACACTTGCATTTTGTTTTCCTTTGCGCTATAATAATAAGGCACTTGAAAATTAGATATCGCGGGATAGAGCAGTCTGGTAGCTCGTCGGGCTCATAACCCGGAGGTCGTTGGTTCAAATCCTTCCCCCGCAACCACTAAAGAACAGCCTTTGCTTTTACAAGGGCTGTTCTTTTTTGTCCCTTGCCCCACCCGTATTGCGCACATTAAAAATGACGTTACCCGCAATACCCCGTGCTCAAAATGAGCACGGGGTATTTTTATTTGAGCACGCAAGATTCAAGTTTGAGCACGGTGCCTTACTTTATTAAAGTCATTACAAAAAAATGTAAGTATTAAACATTACTGTCCTTCTTGAAGAACGCCGCAATAACTGCGCCGGGTCCGCCATAGGTTCCGATAACGCTGCACACGCATACGGAATCAAGCGCGCCAATGCCGTCTTCCCAAATGTGTTTACTGTCCTCCACATATTTTTTAAGCAGCGTATCGTCAAGGCCGGTATAGCCGAGAAGAATCGGATTTGAAAAGTCAACCCCGCCGCTCTGCTCGATTTTTTGAATCAGCAGGTTGTTCCCCTGCTTTGATCCGCGGGCTTTGCCGACCAAAGCAACTTCACCGTTTTCCATGGTAATCACAGGGTGAATGCCAAGTAAACTACCCGCAAAAGCCACTGTTTTTGAAATTCTGCCGCCTTTTTTAAGGTATTCCAGCGTATTGAGCAATGCAATTACCGCAACATCATTACGCTTTTGTTCAAGACATGCGGCAAGCTCCTTCGCAGGCATTCCACGCTCTGCACAATCAATGGCATATTCCGCCAAAATCCCTGAACCAATAGACGCGGAACGAGTGTCGACTACAAAAATATTGTCATATTTTTCCGCAGCAATGTTTGCGCTTTGGAATGTTCCTGAAAGCTTTGACGAAACGGTAAGCACAACGGCGCTGTCCCCCGCCGCGGTTACTTCATCGAACACATCCCCAAATGCCGCAGGAGAAGGCTGGCTTGTGGTAGGCAAAACATCCGATTCCACAAGCCGTTCATAAAAACGCTTTCGGTCAATTGTAACACCGTCGATAAAGGTTTCTTCTCCAAAATGCAAAGATAGAGGAACAACAATCACCTTTTTAGCATATCTCTCCGCCATATCTACCGTGGAATCTACTATAATTCTTGTACTCATAAAAAATCCTCCGATTATTTATCCTTGTGACCGCTTATGGCAGCAAGGTTGTCGCTGATAAGCGAAAGTGCAGCGTACATTGTTTCTCGTTCGCATTCGCTGAGACCTGCGCTTGCCGCCGCAACGATGCTGTTGATTTTTCGCGAAATCATTTTGCCCGCGTTTTTGCCCTTTTCTGTCAGCTCAAGCGGGCTTCTATACCGTTTTTGCATAGTGCTTTTGCAGGTTATATACCCTTCATTTTCAAGAAATTCTATTGAACGCGAAATTGCAGCTTTATCCTCGTCACAGCGGTCGCAAAGCTCAGAAGCGGTAAGCGCGCCGAAAGAATAAAGATAATACAAACAGGAAACATGCGGCCCTTTAAGCCCGAATTCAGCCATTTCATCTGCCTTTATGCGCCGTATGCTACGGCTTATTTTTGCGATAAGCACCGTAAAAGTTTCAAATCTGCCTTCCATTTAGATTCCGCCCTTCAAAAGATATTGACAAATCAACAAACGAAGTTATTATAGCTCTTCTAAGTTGATTTGTCAACAAGCTAAATAAAAATTATTATTTTTGAAGACAAAACACTCGCTGCAAATGACTTTGCAGCGAGTGTTTTTCGTAAAAACAGATATTTAATTAAAGTTTCCAGCTTTCCTGATTTGTGTGGAGGAGATGGTGACTTTTTTCGGAGAGAGGTTTTCCGAAATACTCGTTGTAGAGGGTTTTGACGCTCGGGTTTTCGTGAGAAAAGCGAATGCTACGGCTTCTGTCGAGGTCGTAGAGCTTTTCCCCGCGGGCGAGTGCAAGCTCGCACCCGTCGTTAATTGGCTGGCCGCCGCCGCCGGTGCAGCCACCGGGGCAAGCCATAATCTCAACAAAGTCATATTGTGTTTTGCCGGATTTGATAGCTTCAATAAGCTTGCGTGCTTCACCAAGGCCGCTTGCCACGGCGATTTTGACGTGTTTGCCGCCCACTTCAACGACGGCATCACGCCAACCGCTTTCTCCGCGGATGGTCTTAAACGCATCGACGTCGGGTTTTTCGCCTGTAAGCAGGCAGTATGCGGTACGCAGAGCCGCTTCCATAACACCGCCGGTGGCGCCGAAAATAACGCCCGCGCCGCTGCTTTCGCCCAGAGGAGAATCGAATTCTTCTTCGGGAAGCTCGGCGACATTGACGTATTTTTCTTTGAGCATTCTTACAAATTCGCGGGTGGTGATAACCGCATCGACATCTTTCGCGGAAGCGTCGTTTACTTTCTCAACGTCGCACTCGTATTTTTTCGCCATGCAGGGCATGACGGAAACGCAGAAGATTTTTTCGGGTTCTACGCCGATTTTTTCTGCAAAATAGCTCTTTGCAACCGCGCCGAACATCTGCTGAGGACTCTTTGCGCTGGAGAGATTCGGAACAAGCTCCGGATATTCCATTTTGACAAATCTAACCCAACCGGGGCAGCATGAAGTGAACATCGGAAGCGCATGAGTATCATGGCTCGTGATTTTTTCGGTGAACTCGTTGCCCTCTTCCATAATGGTAAGGTCGGCGCTGAAGTTTGTATCAAAAACATAGTCTGCGCCAAGCGCGCGCATTGCGGCAGCCATGCGTTTTTCGGTGGCTGCTTCCGGAGCAATGCCAAGACCTTCGCACCACGCAGTTCGAACCGCGGGAGCGACCTGTACAACAACGATTTTTTCAGGGTTGTTTATTGCAGCGAACACCTTTTCGGTGTCGTCACGAGCAGAAAGCGCACCCACCGGGCAGTGAGTTACGCACTGTCCGCAGAGAGAACATATATTGCTCAGATTTGCGCCGCCGCGAACCACTATGTTCGCGTGCGCGCCGTTTCCGCGGAGTTCCCAAACGCCAAGCCCCTGCACTTTATCGCAAACGCTTACGCAGCGAAGGCATTTTATGCACTTTGAATCCTTGCGGAGCAGAATATCGGATGCTTTCCATTTGTTTTTAGCGGTTTTCTGCTCGAACGGGATGTCAAGAATGTTCATTTCCTGTGCAAGAGTCTGGAGCTTGCAGTTGCCGCTTCTTATGCAAGTCGGGCAATGGCAGTCGTGCTCAGAAAGAATGAGTTCGAGGTTCGTTTTTCTTGCAAGGCGAATCTTTTCGCTATTGGTGTGCACCTGCATTCCCTCCTCAATGGGGGTGTTGCAGGCTGCAACAAGGCGATCTCTGCCCTCTACTTCAACAACGCAGATTCTGCATGCACCGATTTCGTTAATCTCTTTAAGGTAGCAAAGAGTGGGAATATTCACTTTTGCAAGCTTTGCCGCTTCGAGAATGGTTATGCCATCGTTTGCTTCAATGGACATTCCGTCAATGAAAAGCTTTACCATTTGTACTCTCTGCCTCCTTTAAATCCTGCATGGCCGTAGTGGTCGCAGCGCAGGCAGCGAGAGCATTCCTGCATTGCTTCTTCTTTCGTCATGCATTTTTCAATAAGGGTAAAGTCATTTTTGCGCTTATCGGCGGGTCTTTCGCTCATGTTTACCCTACCGCAGGGATTTTTGAAGTGCCAGCTTGCCGCCGGAACCTTTACAAGAGCGGAAATATCAGTGTGGAAACCGAGATATTCGTCAATGTTTGCAGCGGCAACCTTGCCCGCTTCAATGGCACGGATTGCGGTTGCGGGGCCAGAAACGGCGTCACCGCCGGCGAACACGCCGTCTTTAGTGGTAACTTTGGTTGCGAGGTCAGTGACCATACAGCCCCACTTGGTAGGAACACCCTCCGTCTCAAATTCGGCGGATTCAATTGCCTGACCGATGGCGACAATTATAATATCACAAGGAATGACCTGTTCGGGAAGATCTGCGCCGTAGGGTGCGGGTCTGCCGCGTTTTACTTCGCCGATAACCTGTGGTTTTACTGTAAGTCCGGTAACCTTGTCGTTTTCGCTTTCAACGCGAACCGGAGCCATAAGGGTTACGATTTCGCAGCCCTCTGCCGCTGCATCCTCAACCTCTTCGGGAAGAGCGGCCATATCTTCGGTTCTGCGGCGATATACGCATTTTACGCTCTTTGCGCCAAGGCGCATGGAGGTTCTGGCAGCATCCATGGCAACGTTGCCGCCGCCAACGATGACGACGTTTTTGCCGGTGAAGTCCGGAACATTTCCGTCGCCGATTCCTTCGAGAAACTCAATGGCGGAGATAACACCTTCGCTGTCCTCGCCCTCTATGCCAAGCTTTTTGTCGATATGAGCACCGATTGCAAGGTAAACGCAGTCATATTCGCTGCGGAGCTGGTCGATGGTGTAGTCTTTGCCTATGCGAACGCTGTATTTGACTTCAATGCCGGTAGAAAGAATACAGTCAATATCTGCGTCGAGGTAGGAATCCGGCAAGCGGTAGCGTGGTATTCCGTAGCGGAGCATACCGCCAAGGCGTTTGCGCTTTTCAAAAACGGTGACCTTGTGACCCATAAGGGAAAGGAAGTATGCAGCAGTAAGTCCGGAAGGGCCGCCGCCGACGATGGCAACGGTTTTTCCGGTGGATTTTGCGCATTCCGGCGCAGGAACGGTTCCGGCGTTGTCAACAGCAACGCGCTTTATTCCACGGATATTTACCGCGTCATCAACAAGGGCTCTTCTGCAGTGGTATTCACAGGGGTGCTCGCAGATAAGCGCGCACGCCGCCGGGAACGGATTATCCTTGCGGATAAGGCGAACGGCATCGGCATATCTCTGCTCCGCGACAAGGGCGATGTATCCGGGAATGTCAACATGAGCCGGGCAGCGCTGTACACAGGGCACGCTTGCAAAATCGGCGGTGCAGCAGCCGTTCTTTATATGAGAAATATAGTCATCTTTGAACGCCGCGAAGTGGTCGAGGACGAATTTCGCCGTCTGGAAACCGATGGCGCAGTCGGAGGTGTCGTAAATCACAAGAGCGGTGCTTTTTATAAGCTCAAGGTCGCTTTCGCTTCCCTCTCCGTTAAGGATTCCGTCCATAAGCACGGCGAGTTTGTCAAGGCCAACTCTGCAGGGGACGCATTTTCCGCAGCTTTGCGCAAGGCAGAGCTTTATGAATGCGCTGGTAAGCTCTACCGGGCAGTTACTCGCCGGAGAAGTCTGCATTCTGCGCTCGACATCGGAATAAATCTGTTCCAGCGCAGATTGCGCTCTATTGGCAGCTGTTATCTCAAGTCTGTTCAATGTAATTTCTCTCCATAAAATATTTTTAGTTGGTCATCAATTTGCAAGCTTCATATCTCCGGATTTTATCCAGCCCGCTTTTTTCATAATTAAATAGAACACATAGGAAAGCGCCGCCGGAAGCACAAAGCATACAAGCAAAATTCCGAGCCACATATTTGCGCCCCCTCCCATGGCGGAAACAATGCCGAGAGGCCCCACAAGTCCGCAGGTTCCCATTCCGGCGGAAACCCCGGTACACTCAAGCTTGAAAACAAGGGTGCTTATCGGGCCGCAAACCGCCGCCGCAAGCGTGGGAGGAATCCAAATCTGCGGGCGCTTGCAGATATTGCCCATTTGAAGCATGGAGGTTCCGAGTCCCTGTGCAAAAAATCCGCCCCAGCCGTTATCGCAGAAGCTGATAACCGCAAAGCCTATCATTTGAGCACAGCAGCCCGCGGTTGCCGCACCTCCCGCAATTCCGCTTATGCCTATCATGGCGCAAATCGCGGCGGAGGAAATCGGCAGAGTGAGAATCATTCCGACCACAACGGAAATTATAATTCCCATGAGGAACGGACGAAGCTCCGTTGCCGTATTTATAAAGTCACCGAGGTAATACATAATATATGCAATAGCGGGGCAAATAAGCTTTGATGCGAAATATCCTGTCATAATGGTGACGGTGGGGGTCACAAGAATATCAACTTTAGTCTTTTTGGATACGAGCATGGCAACCTCGCAGGCGGCAATAACAGCCACAAAGGAGCCGGCAGGTCCCGCGGTGTAGGTAATCGACTCGCCGCCGGAGAGCATAATCTGCGCTCCGGTGGAATAAGAAACGCTGCCCACTGCGGCACAGGAGAAAATCACAAGGGGGTCTGCTTTTAGCGAGTAGGCGATGGCAGCGCCTATTGCCATACCGGAGGCGCCCTGGGCGAAGCCCTTCATCTCGGTGAAATAGCCGCCTATGGTGTTTACAAGGGAACTATTCACATAGTCAGCTCCGAGATATGTTCCGATTGTTCCGAAAATCGTTCCGATAAGCAGAGATGCAAAAAGTCCCAGCGCCATAGCCGACATAGCGTCGATAAAATACTTTTTGGCATAACTTTTCAGCTTGTTCATCATCAAAATCCTCTTTTTATTCTATGATATTGACTATTATAGCACTACAAACCGCAGATTGCAAAAAGTTTAATAATTTATACTTGAAGAAAACAACAAAATGTAGGATAATAGTATCATAAAATAACAAAAGCGTTTTTACAGCTAGAAAAGAGGGCGTGTTTTTGAAACCCGTTATAGGAATTTTCCCGTCTTACGAGGTCGGAGCGGATCCCCTTGTGCTGAATAAAAATTATGTGAGCGCAGTTACAGACTGCGGCGGCGTTCCGTATATTCTTCCGCTTTTTACGGAGGAAGCCCCCTGCGCCGAAGCACTTGAGCATATAGACGGTCTTTTGCTCACCGGAGGCGTGGATATTTCCCCTAAATATTACGACGAAAAAAACAGCGGCAAAAGCCTTGATATTTCTCCCCTGCTCGATTGCAGTGAAAAGCTGCTTATTGAGCTTGCGCTTGAGCAGGATATTCCGATTTTGGGAATTTGCCGCGGTATGCAGGCGCTGAATGTTTTTTGCGGCGGAAGCCTTGTTCAGGATATTCCCTCGGAGCTTGGAGCCGCAAAAAAACATTCCGGCGGCGTGCATAAGCCCGCTTTTCACGATATACAGATTTCCAAAAGCTCGCCTCTTTCCGAAGCTATGGGCTTCGGCAGTCACAGAGTGAACAGCTATCATCATCAGGCGATAAAGAAGCTTGCTCCCGAATTTTCCGCCGCAGCGCTTTCTCCGGACGGAATAATCGAAGCGATTTTTCACCAAAACAGGCGTTTCGTGCTCGGTGTGCAGTGGCATCCGGAGCGCGACGGCGACGAAATTTCACAAAACGCAAAAATAATTTCGGCATTTATAAAAATTTGTACCGACAGCGAAAGGAGAACAGTATGAGTATGATAAAAACAGCACTTATTACAGGAGCATCCGGAGGTCTGGGCTACGAGTTCGCAAAAATATTCGCCGCACGCAAATGCGACCTTGTTTTGGTTGCGCGCAGCAAGGAAAAGCTTGACGAAATCAAAGCCGAGCTTGAAGAAAAATACGCCGTGAACGTTCTTGTGATAGCAAAGGATCTTACGGAAAGCAGCGCCGCAAACGAGATTTACGAAAGGCTCGGCATACTCGGAGTACGCATTGACTACCTCATAAACAACGCGGGCTTCGGCGACAACAACTGCTATTTTGACACCGAATGGCAGCGGCAGGAACAGATGGTTAAGCTGAATATACTTTCGCTTATGCACCTTACTCACCTGTTCGGAAACGATATGCGCCGCCGCGGCGAGGGAAAAATCCTCAATGTGGCTTCCATAGCGGCATTTATGGCGGGACCCTATATGTCCGTATATTACGCTTCAAAGGCGTTTGTGCTTTCGTTCTCGCAGGCAATCGGCGCGGAGCTTCGCCCCTACGGCGTTACCGTCACCACCCTTTGCCCCGGCCCCACCACCACCGGCTTTGAAGCCGCCGCAAACCTCGAAAAATCCCGTATGTTCAAGCTCTTTAAGCCTGCGGAGGCCTCCGCCGTCGCAAGAACCGGCTATGCCGCTATGATGAAGGGCAAGACGGTCGCTTTCCAAGACTTTGTCACCCACTCCACCACCGTTTTTTCAAGAATATTCCCCCGCTGCATGAGCACCGCCGTCGCAAAGTATGTGAACAGCCCCGCAAAGGCAAAATAACAGCTGTTAAGCTAAATGCTTTTACATGTAAAATTCCGGCAGATTTTCGTAATCTGCCGGAATTTTTTGTTCAGTTTCCGCATTCTATGCTTATGTCATTGAAAATTTCGAGAATATCGCTCACCTTTGTGTTTTCCTTGTCCTCGCCTGCCCTGTCGAGCACTGCACTGCCGGAGTGCATCATCACAAGGCGGTTTCCGTAGTTCACTGCGAAGCGCAGGTTATGAGTTACCATAACCGCAGTGAGGTTCTTTTCTCTTACAAGCTTATCCGTAAGCTCCATTATCGTTTCCGAGGATTTCGGGTCGAGCGCCGCTGTGTGTTCGTCAAGAATGAGCAGTTTCACATTTGTCATTCCGGCGATTATCAGCGCCATTGCCTGCCGCTGACCGCCGCTGAGCAGCCCCACCGGGGTATTCATACGGTTTTCAAGCCCCATTCCGCATTGGCTGAGCAGCTCGCGGTAGTACTCCGTTCTGTCGCGGCTTATGGCGGAGCCGAGTCCGTAGGGCTTATTCTTGTTATCCGCAAGGGCGAAGTTCTCAAGAACCGTAAGCTCCGAGCAGGTTCCCATTTTCGGATCCTGAAACACCCTTCCGATGCTTTTTGCCCGCTTATATTCGCAAAGCGAGGTTATGTCCTTTCCGTCAAGCAGAATATTTCCGCCGTCCGGGAACAAGCTTCCGCAAATGAGGTTGAGCAGAGTAGTTTTTCCGCTTCCGTTTGAACCGACTATGGAGATAAAATCCCCATCGTTCACCTTGAAATTGAAGTTGTCGAAAAGCTGCATTTCGTCGGCGGTTCCTTTATTGAAAGAGGTGCAAATATTATTCAGTTCAAGCATTTTTCGCACCTGCCTTTCTCTTTTCGCGGCCGCTCAAAACTATCGCCGCCGTAAACATCAGCGCCATAATCAGTTTATTATACGCACTCGGCACGCCGAGCTTCTGCGCCGCGGTGAGGCAGGCCTGATAAATTATCGAGCCTATAATCACCTTGGTGGTCGGCTTCATAAATTTAACCCTGCCGAAAAGCGACATACCGATAATGAGGGACGCAAGCCCGATTACGATTGTTCCTATACCCATGCTCTGGTTCACATTGCCGCTGATATGGGTATAAAGCGCACCGGAAACGGCGGCGCAGGCGTTTCCTATGGCAAGCCCGATTATTTTGCTTTTGCCGGGATTTATTCCGAGCATTTTTACGAACTGTTCGTTGCTGCCGGCTGCACGGAGCAAAAGCCCGCTTTTCGTTTTAAGATACATATCCAAAAGCAGCTTGCAAACAATGGTCACGAGCAGGAAAATAATCAAGTCCCGAAGCCCTATATTGTTCACCTTTGCGGGAACGGCCCCGCCGAAAAAGTAATCGTGCAGGGTTTTGACCGTTCTGCCGTAGGAAATTGACGAGCTTGCCTGCCCGGAAAAATCCCCCGCCGTACCCGCCGAAACGGCTATAAGATTCACTGTTATAAGCGAGGTCGAAACGAGTATTCCGCAAAGCAGCGGACGAATTTTGAGCGCAACATGCAGAACGCCTGTCAGTGCCCCGAAAAGACTTCCCACGAGCATTGCCGCCAAAAGTCCGAGCCACGGATTGAGTCCCTTGCTTGCGAAAAGCCCGAATGTGACCGCTCCGGAAAGGAATGTTCCCTCAACCGTAAGATCGGGAAAATCCAAAATATGATAGGATATGTAATACCCCATTGCGATTATCGAAAAAACAAAGCCTGTTTCCAAAAAAACCTCTACGGTGCTCAAAATGCTCATAGTAACCTCTTATTCAACGGTTTTTACTTCGGAATAGCCCTCCGGCGTGCTCAAGCCGAGTTTTTTGAGCACGGAGGAGTTTATAACCGGTGTTGCTTCAGTGATGGTTTTCACCGCCATGGTGGAAGCATCCTCGCCCTTGAGCACGGATACCGCCATTTCGCCGGTAACTCTGCCCAGCGCCACATAGCCAATAGAAACGGAGGCGAGACAGCCGTTTATTACCTGTTCCTCCTCGGAGCCGTAAACCGGAATTCCGTATTTATCCGCCGCGGTGAGCACCACGGAGAGATTGTTTACCACATTGTTATCGGTGAAGTTATTTATGCAGTCCACCTTGGAGGCAAGCTCCTCTGCGGCGGAGGGAATGTCGGAAGCGCCCTGAACCGCAGTTGCGACGACCTCTATACCCTCTTTGTCGCAGATTGCCTTGAAGTTTTTGAGGTTGGTTATGGAGTTATCCTCGGAGGAAGTGTAAAGAATACCTATGCTCTTAACCTCCGGCTGCATTGCCTTGATAAGGGCGACCTGCGCTTCAAGGTCGAGCACATCGGAGGTTCCCGTGCAGAGGTAGCCGGGAGCGTCCATGCTCTCCACAAGTCCCGCGGCGACCGGGTCGGACACCGCGCAGAAAATCACCGGAATTTCCGTATCGTCAGTGGCGGCGAACGCCGATTTTGCCGCGGGAGTTGCTATGGCGATTATCATATCGTAGTTCGCCGCAACCATATTTTTAGCGAAGTTTGTGCAGTCGCTGTCGGCGGAATTTCCCGAGCCGATTTGATAATCGACGGTATATTGAATTCCGGAGCTTTCCAGTGCGGAGATAACGCCGTTATAGCAGTTATCAAGGGAAGGGTGGCTCATATACTGGATAATCCCGATTTTGAGCACGGAATTTTTTTCATTTTGGGTTTCGCCGCAGCCGGCGAAGGCAAGCATCATTATAACGGCAAGCATAACAGCAATAATCTTTTTCATTTTTATTTCCTCCGTAAAATTCGTATTAAAAAGTAATTTTCATATTCGTTTTTGATATTCACTCGCCATCGTTTCATTTTCTTTTCCTCCTTATAAAACAAAAAAGTCTTTGTCCTGATAAAAACAGGACAAAGACTTAATAAAAATCTCTGCGGTACCACCTGAATTGGCAATAAGCCCACTCTGCCGGATACAAACATATCCGCTCGGTATGGTAACGGTCCGACGCCGGAAGACATTACTCGCAAGAAGCTTGCTTTCTCTCTCCCCTCATGAGTCCATTCACTTTCTTTAGGTTACGGCAATTTCACCGCCTGCCGCTCTCTTTAAACCATAGGGAAAGCTACTATTCTCAATCAACGGTTTAACTTATTAAAACATTGAACTAAATATATCACCTTTGATTTTATTTGTCAAGGAGTTTTTGCAAATATTTTTTGGTCGCCCGAAAACATTTATCTTTTGCAATTTGAGCACCAATTCCCTACCGTGCTCAAGCGAGCACATATGTAAGAAGGCTCCGTGCTCAAATTCGGCGGATGAAAAAAGCGGTGCTCAAAATGAGCACCGCTTTCAGGTCTGCACGGCAGATAATCAGTTCGTGGCTTTGAGGTCAAGGCCGGAGGCTTTTTTCTTATACATCTGCTCGCAAAGCTCGGCGATATATGCGCCGGCTTCTACGGGCGGAGTGCCGTTTTTGTGAATGTTGGAAACAACGGTACGGTTCGCTTCCGGAATACCGGGATAGCCGCCGTAAACGCAATATGCGGACAGCGAAGAGGAGGTTGCAAGGCCGGGTCTTTCTCCCAAGAGAATTACGGTGACCTTTGCATTGAGGATTTTCGCAACGGAATCCTCTGCACCAACGCGACCGTACTTTATAAAGATAGGAGTGCCAACCTTGAGCCCGTTGGATTTAAGTCCGTTAAAGAGTGCCGGAAGAACCGCGTCAATGTTCGCTTCAACCGCAGAGGAGGAAAGTCCGTCGGAAACGATAATCTGGACATCGGGATCGTTTACGCAGTCCTTTTTAATCTGTGCGGCGGTTTCGTCATCGAAAACACGGCCGAGGTCGGGTCTGGTGAGGTAGGTTTCCTTGCTGTCGCACTTGGTCTGATATGCCTTGAGGTTGTTCCTGCCAAGGCATTCCTGTGCAACGTCGTTGAAAACGGCGTCCATAGCGGCAGCGTTGTCTGCACGAAGACGAAGAGTAGTCTTGGTCAGCGGACGAGGGCCGCAGCGCCATACGCCGAGGCGGGCGTCGGTCTTTGCTTTAAGGCGCATATATTCTTCCTTGTTGTAGGGGTTCGGAATGTTGAATTCATCTCTGAGGCTATATGCAGAAATGTCTTCTACTTCCCCATCGCAAACACAGGTGCATTTAGAAGCTGCTTTGTCACCTTTTGTGGCTTCGGCGATAGCTTCACGGATGATTTTCATAAGTTCGGTATCGTTCATTATATTCGCAGCCTCCTTTCTTATTTAGCGAAGAACATGGACGCATCGCCGGCGCGCTCGCCCATTCTTCCGTCTTTGTCGAGAATACCCATCTTCATTGCCCACTCGTGGAACTCCGGAGCGGGAAGTCTGTGGCTGAGCTCGCGCATGGTGTTGTCGTCGTGGAAGGAAACGTCCTGATACGCAAGCATAACGTCGTCGCCCATAGGAACGCCCATGTAGTCGTTGCAGTTGGCGGCGTTAAGCAGCAGGCATGCGATTTCCTGGTCGTCTTGGGTAATACCGGTGTGGTTGGTAAAGCAGGGAGCCATACCCATAGGAAGTCCGATGATTTTTGCCATAAAGTGGTCTTCAAGGTTGCCGCGAATCATTTCCTTGCCGTCATAAATGGTTTCCGGTCCGATAAAACCGGTTACATTGTTCACCATAAACGGCTCAAACGCGCGGGCAAAGCCGTAGGTACGACCCTCAAGGGTCATTTCGTCCGCTCCCTCGTCACAGTCGATAGACATTTCTGAGCCTTGACCGGTTTCAAAGTAGAGCTTATTCATACCGGTGCCGTAGCACTCCTTTTTCGCAAGGTCATACGCTTCGAGAAGCAGAGCCTTGTCTACGCCGAAGGCTTCGCAGGCCGCCTGAGTACCGGCGATTGACTGAAAGAACATAGAAAGAGGCGCGCCCTCCCGAACCGCCTGCATCTGGGTGGTGATGTGGGAAAGAACGGTAATCTGAGTGGGGATTTCCCACTGATCCTTGAAGTCGCGGAGCTTGTGAGAAATTCTCTGTGTGGTTTCGACGGTGTCCTCAACCGGGTTGATACCGAAGCAGGCGTCGCCGGAGCCGTAGGAAACGGCTTCCTGTATGCCGAGCAGGATTGTGTCGGGGTCATCGGTGCTGGAGTTGGTCTGAGCACGGAAGCTGAGTCTTCCGGGAAGGCCGAGCTGAGTTTCGCAGCGGGTGGGTCTGCAGCATTTGCTTGAGCCGTAAACAAGGTCGGATGCGGAGCAGATTTTTGCGACGGCAGCAACGGTTTCGCCGATGAAAGCATAGCTTGCGCGATAGAGATCCTCGGTGGTGGTGGTGTGCTGCATAATCCACTCGCGAACCTCGGCAATGGTCATATTTTTCATCTTGTCGTACTGACGGCGGTTCATGCTGTCAATCTCAACTCTGGTTACCTCGTCTTTTTCGTAAGGTACAACAGGGTTTTCGGTGATGTCGGCAACGGTAAGCTCGCTGAGAACGACCTTTGCGGCGATTTTCTCGGTAACGGTTTCGGGTGCGATACCAAGGTATCTGTCACCGGATTTCGGCTCGTTTGCCTTTGCGAGAACGTCTTTGACATCACGGAATTCAAAAGTTTTTCCGTTAAGTCTGGTTTTAAGTTTCAATGTAGTATTCTCCTTTCTTTTTTGTACCAAAGAAATAAGTGCTTACTAAATCTCCCCTCGTTTCATTTTGAATTTTTTTCTGAAAGCATTTATGTAAATTGCCTTCCTTCAGGTCAACAACATACGAATTATTCAATGAAGTCAAAGCTGACCTCTGTGCCCTCCGAAGAGGATTTTATCTCAACCTCTCCGCTTAGCTTCTCTTTTACAATGGTTTTTACTATGTCAAAGCCCATGCCGTTCTTCGTTGCAACGTCGGTGTAGAAGCCGATACCGTCGTCACGAACGGAAATTTTGGTGGAAAGCGTTCCCTTTTCTCCGGTAATCCAAATCATTCCGTTTTTACCGGAGGGAAATGCGTGCTTCATGGCGTTTTGCAAAAGCTCGTTCACCACAAGGGCGATAGGCGAAGCATACTGTGACGGCACGTCAACATCGTCTACGGCAATTCGGATTGTAACCGGCTGAATGGTGCTCAGCGAACTTTGCAGCACATTTGTGCGCACCTTTTCGATAATATATCTGAGAGAAACTCTTTTATCTGTAATATGAACTATTTCCTCCATGGTTGCGGCGACTGCGTTTATTCTGCCCGCCGTTTCCCGCAGAACCATTGCGGAGTCAAGCTCGTCCGCATATTTTTCTTGGCTGCGGAGCATTCCGGAGAGCAAAATCAAGCTGTTTTTTATACGGTGACGCTGCTCGCGCATAGCAATCTCCTGCGTGCCGCTTTTCTTTTCCTGCTCCCGAAGGTCGGTAACATCATCGATTATAATCGCAAGCTTTATCGAGTCGGAATAAATCGGAACCATGGTGTAGTGAATACTGTGGGAACGAACGGTGACCTCCCGCTCCTTTATTCCGTTTTTATTTATATCGCTTCCCGGAAGAAAGTATTCGTCCGCATCCGGCTGAATATTGTTTAGTCCCATGGACATAATACCGTCCACATAGCCAAGCTTTTCCGCATAGAGCTTCCTCGCGGCGGCGTTGCAGGCAACAACCTTATCGTCCATTCCGATGAGAATTACCGATTCGTTTAGATGCTCGATTATCGGAAGCATTATTTTGCCGAAAGCATTCGCTATGCCCTCGTTCCCCGCCTGCTCCTCCGTCTGCTGCTTCTGAATTTCCTCCTCGTCGGCTTTTTTCTCAAAAATGAGCACGCCGATAAGCTTTTGATTATAGAAAATTCCCTCGGTGGTCTGGACTATTTTTCTGCCCTCCGGCATGGAAACGGCAAGCATACCGTTGGTGGGCTTCAAAAAGCGAAATGTGCGGTCAACGGCGGGTTCGTTTTTCAGGTCAACGAGCATACCGAGTATCGGTATCGAATAGTTCGACGGAACTGTTTGAGGCTTCGCCTCCGAAACGACTATCGCCGTTTTGCCGGTAAAGGATATGCAGTCAATGAAAACATCCGCCTGCTCCGCATTTGCCAGCGGCTGAAGCATGGCGTTCATTTCTTCAATATGGGTTATTTCATCATCCGTAAGGTTCGTATACTTTTGACAAAGAGTCCGCGTAATACTATTCACTTTTGTGATTCTCCCATTCAGCAATAATCATTTCCGCGACCGTTTCGACGGAAACGCCCTTTCTTCGGCTCATCTCCCGAAGATATTTGTAGGCGTCGTTTTCGTCAAGACCGCGCTTTTCCATAACTATAAGCTTTGCTTTGTTTGTAATGTCCTTGCTGTCAAGCTTCCTTTTAAGATTGGTACAGTCCTTTTTGAGCATATATCTTTCTTTGCTTTGAGCATAGCACATATCGAGCACCGAAAGAAGCTGCCAGCGCTCAAAGGGCTTTGTAACATAGCCCTCCGCACCCTTTTCTATGGCGGCGTTTATGTAATCTCCCGTTTCAAAGGAGGTGAGCATAACGGCACAGCGCACAAGGTTCTCATCTGTAAGAATTCCACAGGCCGTAATTCCGTCCGCCGCGGGCATTTCAATATCGAGCACCGCCAAATCCGGCTTAATCTCCCTTGCAAGCTCCACAGCGGCGATACCGTCCCCCGCCTCCGCGGCTATTTCGTACCTGCTGTCCTTTACGCACTCGCGAAAGGCGTTTCTTATGGCAAAATCGTCATCTGCAATGATAACGCTTATCTTTTTCTGCATTTTATCCGGCAAGAAAGTTCACCTTCTGTTTACGTTCTTACTTATTTTCCTGCGCCATTGATGAAACAAGCATTCGCGCAAGTTCTTCCTTGCTCTTTCCGCTTATTTCAGCCTTTTTGGACAGGATTTTGTCCGCTTCCGTAATGGAAACGCCCGCGGAAGCTGCTATAATTCCGTTTGCCTCCTCGATTATCCGCTTCGCTTCAAGAGAGGAAAGCAGCTCCTGCTTCTCTTTTGAAAGGCGGTTTATGTAATCCGTTCTCGTGAGCTTCGTATAGAGCCACGGAATTAAAAATTTTTCCGTAATCGGCTTTACTATGCAGCCTTCCGCTCCGGCGGCAAGAGCTTTTGCGGTCATATCCGGGTCATATTCGTCCGCAATAATGAAAATCGAACCCTCAAAGCCCTTTCCCTTCAGGCAGGACGCCGCTTTGAATCCGTCCATAAAGGCAGTGTTTTCCTTTATGAAAAGAACATCGCAGTTCTTCTCCGTACACAAAGCCACGGCGTCTATTCCGTCGCTCACAATGCCGTCTACAATGTATTCGTTCTTTTTAAGAAGCTCTTTCATCGCCTCTGCGAACTGTGTATCATCGTCCGCAATCACTATATGCTTACCGTTCATATAAAAAAACGCGCCCTAAACAACACGTTTGTTTAAGACGCTACCTCACATCAAAATATCATTTTACGAAAGACTGCTTCCTTGCATCACTTTCATACCTATAATACAAAAAACAAAGTAAAATGTCAAGATATTTTGAACGAATAATATAAGATTTTGCCGATTTTCCCGCATCGGTTGCAGCCCACTGCCGCCAAAACTTGAATTTTGCCGATGATACACAAAAAGGGTTCCATTCACGGAACCCTTTTATATAATTGAACGTCTTTTTTTAAACGTCTTTTTTGAAGCGCGCCTTCATACGCATATTGTTATCAAGGATTTTTTTGCGGATACGGATGCTCTTCGGAGTGACCTCAAGAAGCTCGTCGTCCTTGAGGAACTCAATGGCGGCCTCGAGGCTCATCTTTCTCGGCGGGATGAGACGGAGCGCATCATCGGAACCGGAAGCACGTGTATTGGTAAGGTGCTTCATCTTGCAGACGTTAACCGCAATATCATCGGACTTGGGAGATGCGCCGACGACCATTCCCTCGTACACCGGAACGCCCGCACCAATAAAGAGCTGGCCGCGTTCCTGTGCGTTGAACAGACCGTAGGTGATGGATTCACCGGTCTCATAAGAAATAAGGCTACCGGTGCTTCTGCGCTGAATATCGCCCTTATAAGGCTCATAATCTTCAAACACGGCGCTCATAATACCTTCACCACGGGTATCGGTCATAAAGTCGTTTCTGTACCCGAACAAGCCTCTGGACGGAACCTTGAACTCAAGGCGCATACGGCTACCGACGGGAGCCATTTTTACAAGCTCGCCCTTTCTGTTGCCCATGGCGGACATAATGCTGCCTACGCAATCCTCGGGAACGTCAACGGAAAGCAGTTCAATAGGCTCGTAAAGCTTATTGTTGATGGTCTTATAGAGCACGCGCGGAGTAGATACCGCAAACTCATAGCCCTCGCGACGCATGGTTTCGATAAGGATGGAAAGGTGCATTTCTCCTCTGCCGCGAACCGCGAATTTGTCGGTGGTATCGGTATCGGAGACCTGGAGGGAAACATCTTTGAGCAGCTCTCTGTAAAGTCTG
Source organism: uncultured Oscillospiraceae bacterium (assembly GCA_900553955.1). Taxonomy (GTDB): domain Bacteria; phylum Bacillota; class Clostridia; order Oscillospirales; family Ruminococcaceae; genus UMGS1668. Next base: position 1,449 of record USFO01000003.1, on the reverse strand, counting down.
TCACGGAGCTGGCGGCTGGTTACGAACTTGCCTTCGCGTCCGGCAAAGGGACTGTCGTTTACGCAGAAAGTCATCTCAACAGTCGGCTCGCTGATTTTTACAAAAGGCAGAGCCTCGACTTTATCCGGTGCGCAAACGGTGTTGCCGATGGTGATATCGGTAATACCGCTCATGCAGACAATGTCGCCTACGGTCGCGCTTTCGCACGGGACTTTTGCAAGGCCTTCAAACTGATAAAGGCTTACGATTTTGGATTTGTAGTTCTGAACGGTGTTGTGGTAGTCTGTAACAACAACGTCCATGTTGGGCTTTACAACGCCGCGCTCAATTCTGCCTACTCCGATTCTGCCGACGTATTCGTTGTAGTCAATAGAGGAAACGAGTATCTGGAGGGGACCCTCAGCATCACCTTCCGGCGCGGGAATGTGGTCAAGAATGGTGTCGAACAGCGGCTTAAGGTCGGCTCCTCTGGTATAAGGATCAAAAGAAGCGGTGCCTTCACGACCGGAGCAGAAAAGCATCGGGCTTTCAAGCTGTTCTTCGGAAGCATCAAGGTCAAGCAGCAGCTCGAGAATTTCGTCGCCGATTTCGTCAAGCCTTGCATCGGGTTTGTCTATCTTGTTGACAACAACAATTACAGGATGGCCAAGCTCCAGTGCGCGCTGAAGAACAAATCTGGTCTGAGGCATGGGGCCTTCTGCCGCATCAACAAGCAGGATAACACCGTTTACCATTTTGAGTACACGCTCTACTTCTCCGCCGAAGTCAGCGTGTCCGGGAGTATCAATTATATTGATTTTAACTCCGTTATAATGGATGGAGGTGTTTTTCGCGAGGATGGTGATTCCTCTTTCTCTTTCAAGGTCGCCGGAGTCCATAACGCGGTCTTCAACAACCTGATTGTCGCGGAAAGTTCCGCTTTGTTTAAGCATTTCGTCCACAAGAGTGGTTTTGCCATGGTCAACGTGGGCGATAATTGCCACGTTTCTTAAATCTTCACGAATCAAGTTTTATTCTTCCTTCCGGTAAAGGGGCTTTGCCCCAAGTATAAATAAACATAAAAAACGGACAATCCCCCGTTTTGCCGGGTGAATGCCCGAAAAGGCTGAGCATTGACCTTTGTGCTGTTTTATCTTTCGGAGAATTATTCGTCGTCCGGAAGATCCTCAGTGGGAAGGTCAAGCTTGTTGAGAAGCTTGCGAAGCTCGCCAAGTTCTTCTGCGGTAAAGGTAAGACCTTTGGACATACGCTCGTGATCCGGGGACCATTCGCGGATGTCATATTTGGGTGCGTGGTCATTCCAGCTTACTGCGTTAAGCTCTTTAGTCCATCCACGCGCGTTTTCGGAAATAGTTCCGACATTTTCGGTAATTTTGAATGTAATTTCCGGCATGATGTTTCCTCCCAAAACAATAATTCAAAGCAGTTCTATATATTATATATTATAAT
>USFO01000002.1 GCA_900553955.1 uncultured Oscillospiraceae bacterium | reverse complement strand
TGAAACAACTCCTCATCGGAAACGAAGCGCTCGCCCGCGGATTCTACGAGGGCGGCATCGGCGTCGTGTCCAGTTATCCCGGCACGCCGTCCACAGAAATTACGGAATTTCTTGCAAAATACAGCGATATTTACAGTGAATGGGCACCAAACGAGAAAGTCGCAACGGAAGTCGCATTCGGCGCCTCGCTCGGCGGCAAACGCGCGGTCTGCTGCATGAAGCACGTCGGCCTGAACGTCGCGGCCGACCCGCTGTTCACCCTGTCATACACCGGCGTCAACGCCGGCATGGTGCTGTGCGTCGCCGACGAGAACAGCTTCCTTGCCTGCTTCTTTGAGCTCATCATAGAGGCTGCGGCGGCTCTTGAAGCCGAGAGCGAGGATAACGGTATCTGCGTCGATCTTGTACTGACCCTTCTTGCAGTTGGAAACAAGAACGCCGTCGTCAAGAACTTCGTCAAGCTTGGTTGCGGTAACAACGTGCATATTGTCTCTTGCAGCGATTCTTTCGCTGTATGCGATGAAGTCGGTGGCTGCAACGTCGTTCATAATGCGCGGAAGCATTTCAACGATGGTGACATCGTGATCATGCTCTGCAAGGTCAAGAGCTGTTTCGGTACCGACAAGACCGCCGCCGATAACGACAACCTTCTTGCCGACTTTTTCGGGGCTATCAATTGCTTCAAGGGAGCTGAGAGCGATCTTTTTGTCAACGCCGGGGATGTTCGGTTTAACAGGGGCGGAACCGGTGGCGCAGATAACGGCGTCGAAATCCTTGAGGTCATCCATGGTGGCTTTCTTGTAAACTACCGGGATGTTAAGCTTCTGGAGCTGGGTTTCCTGATATTTATGGAAAGGACGGATGTCGGATTTGAATTCCGGAGCTTCCGCTTCGATAAGCAGGCCGCCGAGCTTGTTAGCCTCAAAGAGGGTTACGTCGTGACCGCGGAGCTTAGCAACTCTTGCAGCTTCCATACCGGCAGGGCCGCCGCCCACAACGGCGATTTTCTTCTTGGTCTCTGCAGGTTTGATTTTAAGCTCGCCTTCGCGGCTGATAACGGGGTTAACGGCGCAGGTAACTGCTTTGTAATCGAAGAATGTTCTCTGAAGGCAGCCTTCGTTGCAGCGGATGCAGGGACGGATGTCCTCGGGATGGCCGGCCTCGGCTTTTTTGCTCCAATCGGGGTCCGCCCACAGCGGACGGCCGAGAACTACAAAGTCGCCCTTGCCGGATGCGATGATGTCCTCTGCGTATTCAGGAAGAGTGATGGAGCCGGATGCCATAACAGGAATGGAAACTGCTTTTTTGATTGCTTCCGCAGCCCATACGTTGTGGCAAACAGGAATGGCCATGGGGCTTACCTGATGGATCATGGTGTGGTGGTCGCCGCCGGAAACGTTGATGCCGTCAAGTCCGTGAGCTTCGAGCTGTTTTGCAAGCCAGATGGTATCCTCGATGGGGAAGCCGTCCGGTTCGTAATCGGTGCCGCTGAGGCGGATGGTTACAGGGAAGTCGGGGCCGACTTTTTTGCGGATATCGTCAAGAATTTCAAGATAGATACGACCGCGATTTTCAAGAGTGCCGCCGTACATATCGGTTCTGTGGTTAGTGGTGGGGCTGAAGAAGTTGGTGAGAAGGTAGCCGTGTGCTCCGTGTATCTCAACAAGTTCAAATCCGGCTTTCTTTGCACGAAGAGCGGCGTCGCCGAAGCATTTTACGATCTCGTGGATTTCCGGAATGGTAAGTACCTGAGGAATTGCTTCGTCGCCGTGCTGAGCATAGAGGTTCGGCCACGGAATAGCGGACGGAGCTTTGATGGGCTGAGTGCCGAGGAATTTCTGACGACCGCAGTGTTCAATCTGGATTGCGGGAACAGCGCCCATTTCTCTGATGTTTTCGGCAAGCCATGCAAGTCCCGGAATATGCTCGTCGTTTGAGATACCGAGGTGGCAATGTGCGGATTTGGAACCGATTTCGTCAACATAGGCATACTCAACAATGATCATGCCGGTGCCGCCTGCTGCCTGGTCACGGTAATAACGGATTGCACGCTCGGAAACCGTGCCGTCTTTGTTATTCATGCCGGAAGACTGCGGAGCCTTCGCAATGCGGTTTTTGAGTTCAAGAGTTCCTATTTTGCCGGGTTTGAAAAGGTTGGGGAACATTTTTTCCATGGATATTACCTCCTGTTTTATTGTTGACTTTCTGCAATGATACCGAAACTTGAAGTTTTTCTTCAATTTCCGTTAATATTTTATCAAAAGCTGTTGAAAAAAATTATATCGTACGATATATTTACTATAAAAAGTTTTGTGAATTAAAAATTATTTTTGTATCAAATGGTACAACATCTTTGTATCATACGATACAAAGATATGAAACAAATAACAATAGCAGAGAGGATTTGTGTATCATGGCGACCATAATTGATCCGTCTATAAGCTATATAATAAATAATAATCTTGCACAGTATCACGGCCTTTTTATGGAGTGCTGTCACCACACCGCCGAATTCCCGAAGGGTGCGATTTTAAGCCGCAGCGGCGACCCCATTCCGTATATGTACTTTATGCTTGAGGGCATGGTCAAGATCTACACTATGAACCCCAGCGGCTATGTGCGGATTCTCGGCTACCACAAAGCCAACACTCTGTTTGCCATGGACGGAATCTGCGGCGAGCGGGAACCCGCCGTTGTCACCGTCGAAAGCATCACTCCGGTGAAGGTTCTGCTTGTAAACTGGGATGACATTGTCGAAATGGGCAACCGCGACCACAGCTTTCCCGGTGCGCTGCTCCGCTACTACGGAACAGTGTTCCGCCTTATGTGCTTTGATGCAGAAACCAAAAGCATATGCGATGCTTCCGCCCGGCTTGCCACTTTCCTCTGCCTTTACGAAAAGAACATCAAGGAAAACGGCGTAATCCGCCTTACCCAAGACAAGCTTGCCTCCGCCGTGAACGCTTCTCGGGTACAGATTGCACGTATCTGCTCCGACTTCAAAAAGCGGGGGCTTATATCCTGCTCCCGTGGGTCGGTAACGGTGCTGGATTACGACGGACTGGTCAAGCTTTCGCAGTACAAATGATATTCCCCGGCAAGGGGATTTATGCAAAAGGCGTGCTCGGTTTGAAAGCATGCCTTAAAAAATGAGCACGGCGGTAAAACCGCCGTGCTCATTTTTAATTTTGCGCATTTTTTCGTGCTCAAAGCTCTTTTTTTCGTGCTCAAGCGTCAGCCGTAACCGTAGTCCACGACTTCCCATATGCCGACGGGACTTTTCGCGACGTACCAGTTCCATGTGTACTCGGAGTTTTTCTCCCATGTGCCGCCGCCGTTTTTAGGTGAACGGAACGAGGATTCAAAAACAATGCACTTGCTGTAATTTTCATTGGAGTCCCGCACATAATCAAGGCAGTCGGCGGATTCTTCGTCGCCGGCGTAGGTAAGACTGTGCAGCGTGCAGCCGTCAAAGGTCGCAAATTTTGCCTTGACGGCAGCGGCTGCTGCCTTTATTTCTGCATCGGAGTAGATTTCCGAGCTGCCGAGGTTGATTTTTGTTCCGGCGGTTTTGCCGCAGGAACAAAGCAGCGCCGCCATGAGCATGGCAAGCGCCGCGGCGATAAGTTTCTTCATCATGTTCCGCTCCTTTCTTCGGTTTGAGCACGGAGCTTTTCACTGCCGTGCTCAAAATGCTTTATTCAGTCAAGCTCCGTGCTCAAGTGCGCTTCGGAGCTTTCGGCAGCGGCTTCGGGCTGCTTTTCCGGCTCTGCGGGAGCCTTTGACAGCGGGAAGGTAATAACCGCCTTGTAAAGGTCGCCGTCAAGGAAGATTTCGAAGGTTCCGCCGCAAAGCTCCGTCAGAGACTTGGAAATGGAGAGCCCCAGTCCGTTGCCGTCGCTTCCGCGGGAGCTGTCCCCGCGGACAAAGCGCTCCATCAGCGCTTCGGAGCTCATGTTCAGCGGGTCGCGGGAAATATTTTTTATACAAAGCACCGCTTTGCCGTTGTACGGGGTCAGGTCGAAGTAGGCTCTCGTTCCGGGCTGAGCATATTTGATTATGTTCTGAATGAGGTTGTCGAATACACGCCACAGCAGCCGTCCGTCGGTGTAAACATACACTTCCTTCTCCGGCAGGTTTATCACCGGAGTTATTGTGGCGGCGTCAAGCCGTTCGGAAAATTCGCCCACGGACTGGTTTATAAGCTCCCCGATATTGAGATTTTCCCTGTTCACCGTAACCGCGCCGGAGGAAGCCTTCGACGCTTCCACCAAATCCTCCGTGAGCTTTTTGAGCTTATTGCTTTGGCGGTCAATAACCTCGATATATTCCTGTGCCTTTTCGCTCTCGATATTCTCCTTTTTGAGCAAATCCACATAGGAAACAATGGAGGTCAGCGGGGTTTTAAGGTCGTGGCTCACGTTGGTGATAAGCTCTGTTTTGAAGCGTTCGCTTTTCATGCGGGCGTCAACCGCCTTTGACATACCGGTGGCGGCGCTGTTTAGGTTGTTCGCCTGCTTTTTAAGCCCGAACCACATGCTTGAAGCATCGGTTTTGTATTCGTAATTCCCTGCGGCAAGGGCTTCGCTGGCAATACGAAGCTTTCCGATTTGGTCGGAGAAAAATATCATGAAAACTATTCCGCAGATGTCGGTAATTATCACGGTCAAAAGTGCCAAAGCATTTCCGTCAAGCCAAAACAGCGATATGCCTATTAAATTCACAAGCACAAAAATGCCGTAAACCAAAAGCAGCTTCCACACTCTTGGCAGGGAACAGACCACCCATTTTATGAAGCGCCAGACCGCCATAACGATATTATAAATCGCAGTATGCCTCCACCAGCCCTTTGTTTTGAAGTGCGCCGCCGCACTCATCAGGAAGAAAAGCAGTACCGCGGTCATAATGACAAGTTCAATGCCGATTACCGCGACCTTTGCAGCGGTGTTGCTTGCATAATTTATTTGGTCAACGGCAATTTCGGCTCCGCCGAAGAAAACCGTCCCGCAGATTACCGCAAAAACGTCCAGCCAGCAGCGGTTAAGCCCGCGCAGGGCAACCGTGCCGTCCTTTCCGTACCCGGCGGAGCAGAGCAGCCACACAAGCAGAATTATCGACGCTATGCCCACAGCCACCGTCATTTCAAGCAGCTTTGACTGCATGTCGTAAACAACCTTATACAGATACAGCGAATCCGTCGGTGCAACGGGCAGGTTTACATAGCCGTCGGCTGTGTATTCCTTGGTGTGCTCGCCGTAGGAATCCACTTCGTAAATCACATACCCTTCGTATGAAAGCACTGAGCGGTCCTTGGTGGTGTCTATGACCACATTGCCTTTTTCGTCCTTGATTTTGTAGGCGAAGCTTGTGTCGTCATAATAAAATTCCGTCTGCGGAATTGCGGAAACATCGTTCCAGTAAACGAACTGTTTTAAGTCCGAAAGGCGCGAACGCACAAAGTCCTGGCAGATCCTGCTTTTCTGAAATTCCGCCTTTTCGGCGTAAATTCCGGATTCATAGCAGTATATTGTGCCGAAAGCCCCCGCCGCGGTAAGCGGGATAAGCACACAAAGGCAAAGAAAAACCGCAATCTTCGCCGCAGTGCTTCCAAGTAAGCGTTTCATTTTTTATCCTCCATTTTATAGCCCTTTCCCCAAACGACCTTCAGGTAACGAGGGTTTGCGGGGTCGATCTCCAGCTTTTCGCGAAGATGGCGAATATGCACCGCAATGGTTCCCTCCGCGCCCATGGGGTCGCTGTCCCACACGGAGGAATATATCTCCTTTGACGAAAAGACCTTGCCCGGATTTGCAAGAAAGAGCCTCAGAATGTCATATTCCGTGGGCGTAAGGGCAACCTCTTCGCCGTTAAGGGTGACGGTTTTCCCCTCGTCGTCCAGCTCGATTCCGCCGATGGCAAAAGCCTTTTGCGGCTTTTGCTCCATGCCGCCCAAATAGGCGTAGCGCCGGAGCTGTGCCTTCACTCTGGCTATTACCTCCAGCGGATTAAACGGCTTTGTGATATAGTCGTCCGCTCCGGCGGTAAGGCCGAGAATTTTGTCGTTGTCCTCGCTTTTTGCGGTAAGCAGGATTATGGGCAGATTGTATTCCTCCCGAAGCTTCGCCGTGGCGGAAACGCCGTCCATCTGCGGCATCATTATATCCATAAGCACCAAATGAACCTCGTTATGCTCCGTTACGGAAACGGCGTCCCTGCCGTTTTCGGCTTCGAGCACCCGGTAACCCTCCCCGGTGAGATAGATTTTGAGTGCGGTGCGTATGTCTTTGTCGTCATCACAGATAAGAATTGTGTACATATTTTCGCCTCCGTAAAAAGTTTATCAGGAAAAGCTTTAAGAATAAAGCCGTTAAAATATTAAGGTTTATTTAAGGTATATTATAATTATATACGCTTACAGAAATTTGGCAAGTACGGCTTTTTTCTGTCATAAACTCGCTCTAAAAAATATTAACTTTGTGTTAAGATTTATATAAATCCCTTGACAAAGTTTCAGACTGTGATATTATGGTATTCAGAAAACAAAAGGAGTTGATACTCTTGAAAAAGACATTATACAGCCTTATGCTCAGCGACGACGTGGTTCGGGAAGCGGATCTTTTGGCTCACAAGCGCGGGACGAACCGTTCAAATCTGATAAATCAGATTTTGGCGGAATATCTCGGCATGACCACGCCCCAGCGCCGGATAAACGATGTTTTTCAGGCGATTGAGGAGGCGGTTGCGCCCTACGGGCAGCTTGTGCCGTTCTTTACGCCCAACGACCTTACAATGTCGCTTAAAAGCAGCCTTGAATATAAATACCGCCCCACCGTGAAGTACGAGGTGGAGCTTTACGAAAACGGAAAGGAGTCCATAGGCGAGCTTTCGGTGATATTCCGCACTCAAAGTGCGGCGCTTATCTCCGATATGACGGAGTTCTTCCGTCTGTGGCACAATATCGAGCAGAAATATCTGCCGAGGTACGGCGTTTGTGATGTAAGCTATGCCCTTTATTACAACAAATTCTGCCGCAGCATCCCGATTCCGCAGCGCAATTTTACCGCGCAGGAGCTGGCGGAGGTGCTTTCCGGCTATATCGAGCTTTTCGATAAGCTGATGAAGGGCTTTCTCTCCGGCAGGTACTCCGGGCAGGATGTGGAGCATCTCTACGCCGAGCATATAGCAAGACAAAGCATAATCATATAAATTCACATATACCTTCACAAAGCAGGTGATTCTATGAATACTCAAAATTTCACACAAAAAACCATCGAAGCCATTCAGAACGCTCAGAACATAGCAAGGGAAAACGAAAACCAAGCCCTTGTTCCGGAGCATCTTCTCTACTCCCTGATTGACCAGGACGGCGGACTTATCCCCTCCATCCTCGGCAAAATGGGAGCGGACTGCAACAATCTTTTGGCGGAGCTTGATTCCTACATCTCCACCCTGCCGAAGGTCTCCGGCGGAGAAATGTATCTCGCCTCGGAGACGGATCTCATAATCCGTTCGGCGGAAAAGGCCGCAAAGAGCATGGGGGACGAATATGTTTCCGTGGAGCACCTTATGCTCGGCATTTTTGCGAATATGACCCCGCAAATCCGCAAAATTTTCAATACCCACGGAATTACCAAGGGTGCGTTTGCGGAGGAGCTTGCAAAAGTAAAAACCCGCCCGGTTACGAACGATAACCCGGAGGATACCTACGACGCACTGTCGAAATTCGGCACCGACCTTGTAAAGCGCGCCCGCGGCAACGAGCTTGACCCGGTTATCGGCCGTGATACCGAAATCAGAAACGTAATCCGTATTCTTTCAAGAAAGACGAAGAACAATCCCGTGCTCATCGGCGAACCCGGCGTAGGTAAAACCGCCATCGCCGAGGGGCTTGCTCAGCGTATAGTCCGGGGGGACGTTCCGGAAGGGCTGAAGGACAAAACCATATTCAGCCTTGATATGGGCTCCCTTATCGCCGGCGCAAAGTACCGCGGCGAATTTGAGGAAAGACTCAAGGCGGTGCTTGAGGAAATCAAGAAGTCCGAGGGCAAAATTCTGCTGTTCATCGATGAGCTGCACACCATAGTGGGCGCGGGCAAAACCGAGGGCAGCATGGACGCAGGCAACCTCCTGAAGCCCATGCTTGCCAGAGGCGAGCTGCACTGCATAGGCGCCACCACCCTTGACGAATACAGAAAGTATATTGAAAAGGACGCCGCCCTGGAACGCCGTTTCCAGCCCGTAATGGTGGACGAACCCACCGTGGAGGACACCATTTCCATTCTTAGAGGTCTTAAAGAGCGCTATGAGGTCTATCACGGCGTTCGTATTCACGACAGCGCCCTTGTGGCGGCGGCAACCCTTTCCGACCGCTATATCACCGACCGTTTTCTTCCGGATAAGGCCATTGACCTTGTTGACGAGGCCTGCGCCTCCATTCGCACGGACATTGACTCCATGCCTGCGGAGCTTGACGACGTTCGCCGTAAGATAATGCAGCTTGAAATCGAAGAAATGGCGCTTAAAAAGGAGACCGACAAGCTCTCCAAGGAACGCCTTGAGAAGCTGGGCGCGGAGCTTGCGGAATATAAAGATAAATTCAACGAGATGAAGTCCCGCTGGGAAACCGAAAAGCAAAGCGTGGACGAGGTAAAGCGCCTTAAATCAGAGATTGAGCAAATGCACGCGGATATTGAGCAGGCACAGCTCCGTTACGAATACGAAAGAGCCGCAAAGCTCAAATATTCCGACCTGCCCGCCCTTGAAAAGCGCCTTGCCGAAGCGGAAAAGCAGAGCGAGCAGCGCCGGGAGAACACCCTTGTTCACGACACCGTGACCGAGGAGGAAATCGCCGCCATTGTGGCAAAATGGACGGGTATTCCCGTTTCCAAGCTCATGGAGGGCGAGCGCGAAAAGCTGCTTCACCTTTCGGAGATAATTCACAAGAGAGTTGTGGGGCAGGACGAAGCGGTTGAAAAGGTAACGGAGGCTATTCTGCGCTCCAGAGCCGGCATTTCCGACCCGAACAGGCCTATCGGCAGCTTCCTGTTCTTGGGACCCACCGGTGTGGGCAAAACCGAGCTTGCAAAATCCCTTGCGGAGTGTCTGTTCGACGACGAACACAATATGGTTCGTATAGATATGACGGAATACATGGAGAAATACTCCGTATCCCGCCTTATCGGAGCGCCTCCCGGCTATGTGGGCTATGACGAGGGCGGTCAGCTTACCGAGGCCGTTCGCAGAAAGCCCTATTCCGTGGTGCTGTTCGACGAGGTGGAAAAAGCCCACCCGGATGTGTTCAATATCCTGCTCCAGGTGCTTGACGACGGCAGAATTACCGACAGCCAAGGCCGCACCGTGGACTTTAAGAACACCATAATTATTCTCACCTCGAACCTGGGCAGCCAGTACCTGCTTGACGGCATTGACGAAAACGGCAATATTTCCGAACAGGCGAAGGAGGGCGTTATGGCGGAGCTGCGCCGCAGCTTCCGTCCGGAGTTCCTCAACCGCCTTGACGAAACAATATTCTTCCGCCCGCTCACCAAGGATAATCTTAAAGGAATTATCGACATTATGCTCGATTCCCTTAAAAAACGCCTTGCGGACAAGAGCATTAACCTTTCCGTCACCGACGCCGCCAAAGAGCTTATCATCGACCGCGGCTTTGACCCTGTGTACGGTGCAAGACCCCTGCGCCGCTACCTGCAAAGCAGTCTTGAAACCCTTGTGGCGAAGAAGATTATCTCCGGCGACATTGCCGAGGATTACACCATCACCGTTGACGCAGAAAACGGCGAGCTTGTGTGCAGATAATGCGAGCTTCAAAGTCCGTGCTCAAAATGAGCACGGACTTTTTAATTTGAGCACGCCGTGCTCAAATTACCATTATGTGAAGTCCCTTCGTGCTCAAACGAGCACGAAGGGACTTTTTTGTTTACAGAGCAGCAAATGTTTTTGCACCTTTGGTGCGAATCCAATGAAGCAGCAATGCGCTTGCACCCGCGGTGAGCACGGACGCGATAAGCAGATAAAGCCATGCGGAGATAACATTTCCCACCGCAAAATACAGACCCACAACCGCGAAGGTATAAACCCAGCCGCCGAAAATCACAAACATAGCGCTTATGCTTTGCTTTACCGGAACGATTTCGTTCGTCCATTTAAGATTGGGTCTTTTAAGGTCGGCAAAAAGCCCGATACAGGCAAAAAGCACACCGTAAAGCAGCGGCAGAACGATTACAAAAACGCTTTCTGCCGCGGTGGGCTGCAAAACAATCACCGCGCAGATTCCGCAAAGGAGTATGGGGATTTCGGTAAGGAGCAGGTGCATTTCGAGCTTTGCACGAAGCGCCTGCCACGGTTCGATGGGCATGGACTGCGCAATCCAGATGGATTTGCCTTCAAGCGAAACGGAGGGTGCGGTCATATCGTTCATGGAAGCAAGCATACACATAGCTCCCGCGGCGAGCACAGCCATTATTCCGCTTTCTCCGCCGAAGGTGACGGCGAGCATGGCGGCGAACACACGCCCTTTTATAAGCAACAGCACCGCCGCAATGGGCAGCATGATTATGCCAAAGCCGCAGTTGAGCATATAGTTCGGGCTTGAGGTAAAGCGCATAAACTCCTTGCGCAGCAGCGCCGCAGAGATGCTTGCCTGCTTCGCGACGGTTTCTTTGTACTTGACTTTCTCCGTCGCGCCGGTAGAGGTGGCGATTTTGATAAATCCGCGGGAGAGTATCCACATGGTCAGCGCCACAAGCACCACGGACACAATCACGATAATCGCCGCCGCGACGAAGTCGCCCTCGCCCATTTTGCCAAGGATGTAGAGCGGGTACGCCGCGGATTTTATGCTGCCGCCGATGGCCACCGCATTTTCAATAAGGCTTTGGAGCAGCTCGCTTGCTTTGAAATAGAAGAAATAATACGCCGCAAAGAACGCAAGGGACACAATAACGGTGATGAAGCTTTTATTTTTAAGCTTGAGGCTGATTTTCGCCACGACCCAGCCAAGAAGGCAGGAGAGAACCAAAACCAGTGCGGAAACCGATATGAGCAGCAGCAATCCGCCGAGAAGCGCCGGAACACTGAATACGTTTACAAGATAAACTATAACTGCGGGCAGCAGCACCATTGCGGAGAACATAAGCCCCATCAGGTAAACGCCCGCAAGGCGGACGATAAGCAGATACCGCACCGGAATCGGCATGGAAAGCAGCAAATCGTTGTCTTTTGCAAGGTAAAGCCCGGAATAGGTGTTGAACACGCTTCCGAAAACGCCCATTGCCACTGCTACCATGCTGAAAATGCTGAAATAGAGCCAGCCCATGCCCGCTTCCACAAGCGGTGGGCAAGCCATTGCGGCAAATATCGCAAACATTCCGCCCACAACGCCCACCATAAGCAGCACATAAAGTGCAATCAGCGTTATGCTTGAGCCTTTGGAGCGCATTTTGCCTTTTTTCTGGTCATAGAAAAAGGTGTAATTCAGCTCATAAAGCTGTTTTTTAAGCAGGGTTTTAAGCATTATTTATCTCCCTCCAGTTCAAGGAATACTTCCTCCAGGCTGTCGTCACCCTTAACCTCCTCCATGGTACCGGAGCGGATAAGCTTGCCGCCTTTGATGATGGCGACCTTGTCGCAGAGCTTTTCCGCAACCTCAAGAACGTGGGTGGAAAAGAAAATCGCGCCGCCTTTTTCGCAGACCTCGTGCATCATTTCCTTGAGCAGGAACGAGGCCTTCGGGTCAAGTCCCACGAAGGGTTCGTCCATAATAATAAGCTTAGGTTCGTGAAGCCATGCGGAGATTATGGCAAGCTTCTGCTTCATGCCGTGGGAATAGGCGGAAATGGGCTGTGCAAGGTCATCCGTCAGCTCGAACATATCCGCGTACTTTTTAATACGCTCCCGGCGGTCTTCGGCGGAAACGCCGAAAATATCCGCAACAAAATTAAGGTATTTTATGCCGCTCATAAAATCGTAAAGGTCGGGGTTATCCGGAATGTAGGCGATTTTCTTTTTGCAGGCGATGGGGTCGTCCTTTACGGAAACGCCGTCAATGGTGATTTCACCCTCGTCGAACTGCAAAATGCCCACAACAGCTTTTATGGTTGTGGTTTTGCCCGCTCCGTTGTGACCGATAAAGCCGTAGATTTCGCCGGGTGCGATGTGGAGCGAAAGATCATCCACGGCCTTTTTCTCTCCGTAGGTTTTGGTCAGGTGACTGATGTTCAGCATAGTGTTCTCTCCTTTACCTTTTGTTTAGATTTATTGTGATTTTACATTGTGCATACTTTATATGTTGGCTTCAAGCCAGCCCGCCACGATGGGCGTGTCGCTTTCCGCCATGAACGGGTGCTCGCTTTGCTCGGAAACGGTGAGCGCCGCACCGAACCTTTCGCAGAACGCCTCTATTGCTTCCCGCGGCTGAAGATTATCAAGCCCGCCGTAAAGCACCGCGGTGGGAATGCTCCACTTTTCTATGGGGTGCTCCCGCACATAGGTGTAATACTTCCACGAAAGAGTTTCCACCGGGGTGGGGATTTCGCCTTTTTCGTGCAGTTCCTCCTCCGTAACGCCGAACCACTCAAACATATTGCGGATAAGCCGGTTCATATCAACAATGGGCGACCGGAACAGCGCCTTTTGGAGCGGCAGCTCCGCGTAGGCGTTAAGCGAGAAAAATGCGCCGATGCTGCACGCAAAAAGGCTTATGCTCTGCCACTTCCCTGCCGCGAAATCGTAAATTTTGCAAAGGTCGGCCATGCCGTTCCAAATGTCGCATGGGTAATCCTCGTCCGCACGTTCGCCGTGCTGCGGCAGGTCGAAGCTTATGGTCTGAAAGCCCTTTGCTTCGGCAATTTCGGCAAATCCCCGGGCGTATTCCTTGCGGGAACACTTGCCGTGAACGTGGATATACGCTTTATCCGCGGATTTGCCCCAGATTATCGCCGGGATTCCCCCGACTGTGATTTTTTCTTTTGTTATACTCATAAAATCAAGCCTTTTCGCTTTTAACTCCGTTTGCGTACAAACATATTAAACGCCACATAAAGCGCCACAAACAGCGCTGTTGCGCCGCAGAGGATGGCGTACATCCCGCCGATTTCCACTTTGCTTCCGAAAAAGTACATATTGCAGTCAATAGAATCGCGAATCGCCTCTATGGCCTGCTCCGGGAAGCCTGCGTTTGCCATTTCGGCAAAAGCGCCGCGCATACAGTGGTTGCGGATAAGGCTTGTGCCGTAAGTTCCCGGCAGGAACGAAAGCACCTTTTGCAAGCCCTCGGAAAAGCTTGATATGGGCATATACGCTCCGCAGAAAAAGCCGTAGCCTGCGCTGACTATGGTTCCCACAGCGGAACACTGCCCGTTTGTGGTAAGAAAAAAGTTGATGCAGGAGGAAAGCGAAATTCCAAACAGCGTAAGCAGCACCACATCAAGCACGGTGAGCGCCACATCCGCCGCGGACATATACCACCCGGTGCAGTAGAGGTAGACAAGGCACGCGCCCAGCGCCGCAAAGTTGATTATCATCGTAACTGCGGAGGAAGCGCAAAAATAACCGACGGCAAGGGTCGAACGCTTTACCGGAGAAACGGTAAGGTCGTTTATTGCGCCGCTTACTTTATCCTGAACCATAAGCAGGTTTGAGCAAAACGCCACGGTAACGCAGCTTACCGCAAGGATGGATGAGGCAAGCTGCCCGCCGACGGTGGCGTTAATCAGCGCGTCGTCAACGGTAAAGCCTGCGGGCAGCGCGGAAACAAAGCTGTTGCGGTATATCTTCGCCAAAAAAGTGGCGTAAAGCACCAGCAGGATAAGCGGAGTTATAAGCGAGGTGAAAAACATTCCCTTATCCTTAAAGAAAAGCTTGCAGTTTCTTATGATTAAATTTCCGAGTCCGGTCATTGCTTCTCCTCCCCCTCTGCGGAAAGATTCTTGCCCGTAATGGCAAGGAACACGTCGTCCATTTTTCCTTTGGTAATCTCAAAATCGTTAAAAAGCTCCGGGTGCTTTACTATAAGCTCCGCTGCGGCAGCGGTGTTCGGAACGGAAAGGCGAACAGCGTCGCGAAGCTGCTCACAGGGCAGGCCAAGAGCTTCCGCCGCAGATTTTTCCGCGCCGTAGATGGTGATAAAGTCGCCGGTATATCTGTTTTTCAGCTCCAGCGGAGTTCCCTTTGCAGCGATTTTGCCGCTGTCAAGCACAACCACATAGTCGGCGTCCGCCGCCTCCTCCATATAGTGGGTGGTGAGGAACACGGTCATATTCTCGTTCTTCCGCAAAGACTGCACCACGTTCCACAAAAGGCGGCGGGTCTGTGGGTCGAGTCCGGTTGTCGGCTCGTCGAGGATAAGAATCTCGGGTTTGTGCAGCAGCGCACGGGCAATGTCGATTCTGCGGCGCTGACCGCCGGAAAGCTTGCCCAGCGGGCGATTTATTATATTCCCGAAGTCAAGCAGTATCGCAAGCTCCTCAAGGCGTTTTTTGAAGGCTTCGCCCGTGATTCCGTAAAGCGCGGCGCGACTGCGCAGATTCTCCTTTACAGTCAGCTCCTTATCGAGCACACAGTTTTGGAACACAACGCCAAGCTTTCCGGCAATGTGCTCCATGCCGGAATCAACACTTTCGCCGCAGACCTTAACACTGCCGCTGTCCTTTTTGAGCTGCCCGCAGATAATCGAAATAGTAGTAGATTTGCCTGCTCCGTTCACGCCGAGGAAGGCGAAAAGCTCGCCCTGCTTTACATGAAAGGAAAGGCTATTCACGGCGTGAACTTCGCCGAAGGACTTGTTCAGATTTTCTACTTCAATAATTCTTTCCATCTGTTTTCCCCCAATCAAAATTTTCGTACCTATATTACATTTTCCGGCGGTTGCACACAACAAATCCGGCGCGGAAATTTGTCACCCGGCGGTTGCGGCGGCAAAAAATCAAAGCTGCTTCCAGATTTCCTCCACCTTAAAGTCCTTTTTCTTCGCATCGGGCACGGGTTTTACTACCGTAACTTCGATTTTGCCGGACTTTATGAGCATCATCAGCCCCATAAATTCCTCGGTCATCAGCTTGAGAATGTCCTCCTCGCTGAAAGTAGCAATGCCCGCGGCGCAAAGTGCGGAAATTCCGTAGCAGTGCAGCCAGCTGTTCTTAAAAAGCAGCGCCGCTTCATTCTCGTTCAGACCGTAATCCCGCATAACAAGCTTTATGCAAAGCTCCTCCATTTCGCCAAGGTGGCCAAAAACACCGCTGAAGCTTTCCTGCCTGCCGTCCTTGGTATATAACATATTAAAAAGGTTGGGCTCATCGCTTGCAAAGCGGATCATCTGCATACCCACCTCTTTAAAAGCGGGGGTGAACTTTGCCGCTTCGCGCAGGCGGCGGTTAAATTCCTCCATTACGGAGTCATTTACCGCATCCGCAACCTCCTTCATGCTGCGAAAAGCTGTGAATATAGGCCGCGGCGAGCTGCCAAGCCGCTTAGCAAGCTCTCGCGCGGTAAGAGCCGAAAGCCCTTTTTCGCGCACAAGCTCTTTTGCGGCGCCGACTATTTCTTCTTTTGTGAATTTGGGTTTTGGCGGCATATAATCACTCTCCGTTACTCGGTAAGCTCTGTTTTGAAACAGTTGTTTCAAAACAGGAGTTTTAATATACCACAGAAAGGCGCAGTTGTCAACATACTTTACGTATAATTTGTGAAAAATTTTGCAATGCTGCGTGTAAAATCTTCGTACCCCCGCATGAGCATCGGCTTTTTTTGCGGATATAAAAATCAGTGCTCATTTGAGCACCGATTCAGTAAAGCAAAAAAGCACCGTGCTCATTCGAGCACGGTGCCTTCTTCAAATATATTTTAGAAACAAGTAGGAAACAAATAATCAGCAGTATTTCTCCATGGACTCGGTGAGAAAGTGAACCTCTTCAAGCTGGTCGCAGGTTACATAGCCTGCCGGAGCTTTGAGGAGGGAAGGCAGGCGGTTAACAACGGTGGCACAGGTGTGTTCAACGGTGGCGGGCTTTACAACATGATATTCCACATTGGGTTCGCCGGTGAGCCACCAGTCGCACATATCGCCGTCTTCCGGTCCGTAGACCTTGCCGATAGTCTCTTCTTCAACGGTGATGCCCTGTTCGGTTTCGATGGTAACAACAGCGGACATACCTATGCAGCGGCCTGCTTTGATGGTGGAACCGAGGGTTTCGCTGTAAACGTCGTGGTCAACGATATAAGGAACATGCTTCTGGTCGATGGATTTGATGGTCAGACCGAGCTTGTTGCAGATAGCTTCGCTGGCGTTCCATGCATAGGAAGGCTCAAACTCTTCGGGGTGAGCAATTTTTGCTTCGAACTCTTCTGCGGAAAGGTCACAACCGTGGGCGTTTGCAAGTGCAAGTCCGTATTCGTCTACGTTGTAGCTGTATGCACCTTTGATTTTTTTAAGGCTGTCGCAGCCCGCTGCTGCAAGAGCAACCATGTTGATCCAGAATATATCCTGCATACCGGAGCCGGTGACGGTGCAGTTGTGCTCTTTTGCAATGGCGTCAAGCTTCTCGACCTGCTCTTTTGCGGTGGTGCAGGGATAAATAGCTTCTTCACAGGTGGTGATTACATTGATTCCGCGGGATACGCATTTTTCAACATGAGAATAAATGTCGCTGATAAAGCTGAACAGAGTTACGATTGCAACATCCGCTTTGCTTTCGTCAAGAACTTTGTCTGCGTCGCCGGAAATGATAACGCCGGTCTTAAAGCCAAGCTCTGCAAAATCGCCCACATCCATGCCGACTACTGCGGGGTTGACGTCGATAGCGCCGACAACCTCTGCGCCGTGGTTGTAAAGGTATCTTACAATGTATTTAGCCATTTTGCCGCAGCCGTACTGAACAACTCTAACTTTTCTATCCATGATTATTTCCTCCCATAAACAATGATTTTTTGTTTGTGAGTACAGTATAAGCCCTAATCTTAGGTTAGAGTCAAGCTTTTTGTGAAAATTTTATCGGGACTTGCAGCCGGAGGAACATATTTCGCCTGCTGTCGTCAAAAACGTTGAACTCCGTAAGCTCCTCGCAGATGTAATCTCCGCCGATTATGTAGCCGTTTTCCCGGCAAAAGTTCAAAAGCCGCGTGCCGTAGTCAATTTCATCGTCATAGTCGTCAAGATAAATGCAGGCGAACATTCCGCTGTCCACCGTGGAAATATTCCCCGGGTGCTCAAGGATTTTTCTGTCGGAGAAAATAAACACTTTATCCGCAATAAACTTGCCCCGCTCGAAGTTCTTTTGCAGGATCGACGTGCCGAGATTGTAGCTGTGAACCTGCGGAATTCCCGCTTTCAGCAGCCCTTTTCGCAGCGCCATAACCGTTTCTTCGTAGCTGTTGCGGTCCTTTTCGTAAAAATTTACCGGGCATTTGATTGACCATATATAGCGCCTGTCTATGTACTCAAGGGCTATGGTTCCGGTGGCGGGGGACTTGCGGTAGCGTTCTATCTGCAAAATGGCGCGCTCCACCGCGTCATGGCGCTCCTTGAGGCGCCGCATCTGCTCGTGAAGCTGCTCGTTCTTCTGCGCCAGAATGCCCTCGATGAGGGCAATGTCCTCCTTGCAAAGGACGCTTGCAATTTCGCCAAGGCTCATGCCCAGCTCCTTCATATACGCTATAATGTCAAGCCGCGCCGTCTGCTGAAGGGTGTAGTAGCGGTAGCCGCTCTCCGGGTCAATGTAGGCGGGTTTAAGCAGCCCGTTTTTGTCATAGAGCCGCAGGGTGGGAATGCTGACTCCGTTGATTTCCGCCATTTTTCCTATGGAAAGAAGCTGTTCTTTCATAAAATCACCTCAAAAACTCTAATCTATATATAGAGTTTAGGGCAAAAATCCGCTTTTGTAAAGCTTTTTTCAGGGTTTGTTCATAAAAAATTTAAGAAAACCGCGTTTTTTGGCTTATTTATCGGTGTTAAGGAGTTTACGAAAGGCGGTGCTTGCGCAATTCCGGCGGGTTTGGTATAATATTTTTATAAGTTTGCGAAGGAGGCGGCGCCATGATTTTATCCGGCAGCAGTTCAACAATAGATTTCAGCAAAATGGAATTCATTCCGGAATGCGACCGCGAATTTCCGGTCACCTGCTATGAATACGACCTTTGCGAACGCATTGAGCCGTGGCACTGGCACGACCAGTTTGAAGCGGCGCTTGTGGAGGGCGGCGAAGCCTTCCTCTGCATCGAGGGCTGCGAGTATTCCCTCCGCCCCGGCGAAGGGTACTTTATAAATTCCGGCGCGCTGCATTCCCTTTCAAACATCAGCGGCAAAAGCTGCCGCGTGCGCTGCGTTGTTTTCACCAAGGAGTTTGTGGGCGGCTTCGCCGACAGCGTTTTTTGGCGAAAATACCTTTTGCCACTGGTGGAGCGGCGGGATTTTTCCGGCTGCGTTCTGAGTGCGGAAAACGAATGGCAGGCAAAAATCCGCCGCTGCATCGAGGAAATATTCGCCCTTTTCAAAAGCGAAGCGGATATGTACGAGCTTGAAGCCAGGGAGCTTGTGACAAAAATCGTCGCCCTCGCCGCGGAAAATTCCGCCCATTCCTTCGCCGAAGAACACGCCGAGAACAACTATATCTCAAAAGTAAAGACCATGCTGCTTTACATTTGGCAAAACTATCAAAGGCAAATCACCCTTTCGGACATCGCGAAGGCGGGCGCCCTAAGCAAAAACGAGTGTATGCTCTGCTTTAACAAAACCGTGGGCACCTCGCCGATACAGTATCTTAAAAACTACCGCCTTGAAAAGGCGGAGGAGCTTTTGCGGGTCACGAATAAGAAGGTCGGCAAAATTTCGGAGCTTTGCGGCTTT
Source organism: uncultured Oscillospiraceae bacterium (assembly GCA_900553955.1). Taxonomy (GTDB): domain Bacteria; phylum Bacillota; class Clostridia; order Oscillospirales; family Ruminococcaceae; genus UMGS1668. Next base: position 39,945 of record USFO01000002.1, on the reverse strand, counting down.
CAGGACAAAAGCTATTTTACGAAATCTTTTCGTGAAAAATTTGGAAAAGCGCCCCTTGAAGTGCGCAAAAACAAATAAAAATTCTCATGCTATGGAGCAGCCCACCGGGCTGCTCCTCTTGGCAGAAAACTTTGTTTTCCGCCAAGAGGACTTGAACAAAAACGAAAGACACCCCTGATGGGTTTCTTTCGTTACTATCTTCCTTTTCGCTAACATATAATTTAATTCACAAAAAATGAAAAAATCCTGTATATCGTGACTTTCTCGGCATACCGAAATGGGCAGCCCACCGGGCTGCTCATTTTTTATATATAAAGAACCGTGTGATTTTATAATACAATATCCTTGAAACCATCACAGTTTTGCAAAGCTAACAGTGATTTTATCATAAAAATATTGTGACTATGTCTATTGTTAAAAACTAAACGCAGGACTATACTTAACAGCGTTAACGGTTGTCATGACATTTTGTTTTCGCACTTTGATTTTTAGAGGAGGATGCGTATGGAATTCTTTGTTGGACTTCTTCCTGCGTTTTTCTGGGGATTCACCCCCGTTCTTGTAAGCAAGCTTGGCGGCAAGCCTATTAACCAGCAGCTTGGCACTTCCTTCGGCTGCGGCATACTTGCAATCATCGTACTTATCATCTTTAAGCCCGCCGTAACCGTCGGACTTGCCATCGGCTGCCTTATCTCGGGACTTGCGTGGTCCGTCGGCCAGCTTTGCCAGTTCACTTCCTACTCCATTCTAGGTACTTCAAAGGCATTTGCCCTATCCATAAGTATTGAAATGGTGCTCAACGCCATAGTCGGCGTTCTGGTTTTCCACGAGTGGACCACCACAAACCAAATCATACTTGGCCTTTCCGCCATCGCCTGCGTAATCATCGGCGGCAACCTTACCGCCTACACCTCCAACAAATCCGGCGCAAGCAAGGCGACCCTTAAAAAAGGCCTTATCACCCTGACCATCGGCGCGTGCGGCTTCTGCATATGGAACTACGCGCTTCGCGTAGTAAACGCCGACGGCCTTACCGCGGTGTTCCCCCAGGCGGTTGGCATGGTGCTCGGTTCCCTCATTCTCAGCCTTTTTGTTGGAAAAGACGTGAAGAAATTCGGCAGCGACACCGCAAAGCAGATGATTCCCGGCATTATCTATGCCGCGGCGAACTTCTCCCTCATTTTCTCGAACCAGCTCAACGGCGTTGCTGTCGGCTATACCATGGCGCAGCTCTGCCTTGTAATCGAAACCCTGCTTGGCTTTGCAATTCTTAAAGAGCACAAGCAAAAGACCCGCTCCGAACTGGTTCATTCCATTCTCGGCGCAGCGTTCATTACCGCGGGCTGCATTATGGTCGGCCTTGTCGGTTCTGTATAAACAAATTTTATTAAACGGAGGATATTAAAATGGATAGAGTTAAAGGAAAAGTAGCAATAGTCACCGGTTCCGGCAGCGGACTTGGCAGAGCGGAAGCCGTTCTTTTCGCAAAAGAGGGCGCTAAAGTCGCCGTTACCGACATCAACGACGCAAACGGCATGGAAACCGTTGAAATGATAAGAGCCGAAGGCGGCGAAGCCGAATACTGGCACCTCGACGCTTCCAAAGAAAAAGAATGTGCAGACGTTCTTGCACAGGTCGTTGAAAAATTCGGCAAGCTCGACATCCTTGTAAACAACGCGGGCATCACCGGTCCGGACGTTCCCACCGAAGAAGTTGAAGAAGCCGACTGGGACAGAATGTTCGCCATCAATGTAAAGAGCGTTCTCTTTATGACCAAGCACGCAATCAAATACCTTCGTGAAAGCGGCAAAGGCGCTATCGTCAACACCTCCTCCCTTTCCGGCATCGTCGGCGACACCGAGCTTACTCCCTATCACGCAACCAAGGGCACCATTGTTATCATGACCCAGAAGGACGCCATCCAGTATGCTCCCGACCACATCCGCGTAAACTGCGTATGCCCCGGCACCGTTATGACTCCCCTTGTCAAAGGTCTGCTTGAGGACGACCCCCACTACCTCGACAACGACATCAAGCGTTATCCTATCGGCTACTTCGGCGAGCCGAACGACGTTGCCTACGGCGTTCTGTTCCTTGCATCCGACGAAGGCCGCTTCGTCACCGGCACCAAGCTTGTTATCGACGGCGGTTACAGCGCACAGTAAAACCTCTCGTGCTCATTTGAGCACCGTTCTTTCTGCACTAAAACATAGACAAAAGCTCCGTGCTCGTTTTGAGCACGGAGCTTTTGTGTAAACAAACACTTGCCAATGGCTGTGACAGGTGCTATAATAGCTTTTTGTGAGTTTGAAGCCTTCCTCACGTAAAACAAAACCAGAGGGGAAATGTTAATTATGTCTATCAAAAACAAAGGTACCGTATTTATCACCAGAGCGGCGGCGGTTGCTGCGCTTTATGTTGTGCTTACATGGCTCTCGAAGATTTTCGGGCTTGACAGCGGAGTTATACAGTTCCGCATTTCCGAAATGCTGTGCGTGCTGCCGCTGTTTACCCCCGCGGCAATTCCGGGACTGTTTGTGGGCTGTGCAATTTACAATCTGATTGCAGGCAACGCCGTTTGGGATGTTGTTTTCGGAAGCCTTGCAACCCTTCTTGGCGCATGGGGCGCATACGCCCTGCGCAATAAAAGCGTTTACCTTGCGCCGCTGCCCACCATTGTGGCGAACATGGTTATTATTCCGCCGGTGCTGCGCTATGCCTACGGCGCTGAGGGTACGCTGCCGTTTTTTGCACTTACCGTCGGCGCGGGCGAGCTTGTATGCGCCGGCATTCTGGGCGTTATACTGGCGAAAACGCTAAAAAAATATAAGCTGAACTTTTGAGCACGGCTTTGAGCACCAATTAAGGCTCCGTGCTTAAAGTCAAACAAGCCCCGTGCTCAAAATGAGCACGGGGCTTTGTTCGCAAAAAATCCGGTGCTCAAAATGGGCACCGGCTCTTTTTGCTTATTTTTCGTCAGCTCCGTCCCCCGGCGCAGCGGCGCTTTTATCCGGCGCGGCGGCGACTTCCCCTCTGTGCAGCTCTTTTTCAATTGCTTTTTGCTTTACAAGAATTGCGGTGACTTTGTCGTAAATATCCTCTATCATAATCTCGGTTTTGAGGTTCACCTTGTAGTCGTTTTCTGCACGGCGGCGATCCTTTTCCTCCTGGCGGTTCTGACTCATCATAATAAGGGGAGCCTGAATGGCAGCCACGCAGGAGAGCACAAGGTTCAGCAGAATAAACGGATACGGGTCGAACGCTTTTGCCGCAAGGATAATATTTATCACCATCCACGCCGCGAGCACGCCCACAAAGGAAAAAATAAACGCCCAGCTTCCGGCGAACTTTGCTATGGCGTCCGCCGCCTTCTGCCCAAAGGTGTATTTTTCCCTGTCCTTTGACGGATTTACGGAAATTTTGCTTCCGGCAAGGAGCTTCAGCACTTCTTCATCGGTCATATCGCGTTCTATGTCTTCTACAATTTCGGTTAAAAGCTTTCTGTTCTCTTTCATAGGAAGTCAGCCCTTTCGTGAAATTATTTTTCAAACACAACCACGCCGCATTCGTATGGGTGGTCGTAATAAAGCGTGGCTTTTCCCTTTGATTTGTGCAGCAGTATTTTCAGAGCAATTAAAAAGTCTCCGCCGCCGCCCAAAATCATAATAACCGCCGTAAAAAGCCAAAATAAGCTGCCGGAAAGGCAGGCTGCGGCGGTGAGCACCGTTCCCAAAACAAGGGTGGGCATAAGCCCGCCGAGTATGTACTGTCCGCGGGTAAGCGGCTTTGAACAGGTGCAGTAAGGTGTGAGCATTGACCAAATTATGCCGTATTCAATGGCGCTGCGCCCGGCGAAGAAGCCCCAGGTTATGCCGTGAATAAACTCATGCACCGCCGCAAAGGCAATAAACGCCGGAAGAACCGCAAGCGGCTCCCACAGGCTGAGGGTAATATTGCCGATGTCGGCAATATAAAAAAACAAAATCAAAGCCAACGCCATGAACGGCGCCATTATCACAAAAGCAAGCAGGTTCGCCGCAACAATGCCCACGGTTAAATCGGTTTTGGCGTAGCCGCTTTCCGCCATTTCTTCGCAGAGCACATCAAACTTTTCCTTGCGGCGCCGCTCCTTTTCGGTAAGCTTTCGTTCTTTCATAAGCAGGCTATCCCTTTCCTTAATTTTTCCCCATTATAGCGCAGCGAAGCCTTGAGGTCAATAGCTTTTTGCCGGTTACTGTACAGAGAATTGTAAAATTACAATACGTATTTTGATTTGAATAAATAAGCAGCCTAGCAATAATATAATCCCCGCTGAGAATCACTTCGCAGCGGGGATTATTTATTTTTTCTTCGCTTCTTTCGCTATGCACATAATTCCGCCGGCAATAAATATCAGCGCCGGAATGGCGAGAAGTATGTCTCCGTCGAACGCGCGCCACGCAAATATCAATCCGGCAATGATGTTAAGTATTCCGCTGAAAATATACATAACTTTTCCTCCTGATTTCAGTTTACCAAAGCTATTTTAGCACGGCGCGGGGCAAGAGGAAGCACTCGCTCATTAAATAAGATCGGCAAGCGCCATAATTCGCTTGCCGATTTTGCGTGGTGGAGGCGGCGGGAGTCGAACCCGCGTCCGAAAGCTCTTCCATATATACTTCTCCGGGTGCAGGCTGTTGTTTAAGCTTCCCGCAGGCGGCAGACGGCAGCCAAGCCGCCGCGTGCGGTATCTTCCTTATACAATGGCGGTACGGAAGAAGCTTCCGCCATCGTTCACCGTTAGTCGACGCCTTGACCCGGTGCCACGGTACTCACCGGCAAGACGGCAGGCCTAATTAGGCCGCGTAAGCTAAATTTTTGTTAGCGTTTATTGTTTTTGCCCATTTTATAGAAGGCTGGGCGCTTCTACCCGCTATACATACTTCTAAGCCCCCGTCGAAACCTTTACGCCCCCATATTTATATATGAGAAGGCTTCTTTGGGAGAAATTTATCTGTTCCTCTCCTTAAGACTCCTTTCAATATCCCTTTGAGCGGCTCTTTTAGCCATATCATCCCTCTTGTCGTACAGCTTTTTGCCCCGGCAAAGCCCGATTTTGACCTTTACCCGGGAACCGCTGAAATACATTTCAAGCGGGATAAGCGCAATTCCCTGTTGCTGAACCAAACCGTAGAGCTTGTTTATCTCCCGGCGGTGCATCAAAAGGCGGCGGCTGCGATCCGGGTCGCGGTTGAATATGTTCCCCTTTTCGTATGGGCTTATGTGCATTCCGTTCACGAAGATTTCGCCGTTTTTGATGTCGCACCAGCTGTCTTTAAGGTTGACCTGCCCGGCCCGGATGCTTTTCACCTCCGTGCCGAAAAGCTCTATTCCCGCTTCGTAGCTGTCGTCAATAAAATAGTCGTGTCCGGCCTTTTTGTTCTTCGCTATGGATTTTATGCTTTTCTGCTCCATTTTTCCGCCTCCTTTCGGCTTTGTTTTTTGCGAACGTTCGCATTACATGGGGCTCCTGCCCTCGATGGCGCGGTAAAGAGTCACCTCGTCCGCATATTCAAGGTTGCCCCCAACGGGAATTCCGTAGGCAAGGCGGGAAACCCTGACGCCCATGGGCTTGAGCAGGCGGGAAAGATACATTGCGGTGGCTTCGCCCTCCACTGTGGGGTTTGTCGCCATAATGACCTCTTTCACGCTGCCGTCTGTCATTCGGGCAAGCAGCTCTTTTATAAACAGGTTTTCCGGACCCACGCCGTCCATGGGGGAAATAAGCCCGCCGAGAACATGGTACAGTCCGTGATATTCCTTTGTACGCTCGATGGCAATAACATCGCGAGGGTCTTCCACCACGCAAATGGTGGATTTGTCCCTTGTTTCGTCGCTGCAAACGGCGCAGCGGGGAGTATCGGTTATGTTTTTGCATATTTCGCAGTATCCGATTTTTTCCCTTGCCTCAAGAATTGCTTTGGCAAAGCTTTTTGCCTCCTCCTCCGGCATGCGCAGTATGTGGAACGCAAGCCGCTGGGCGCTTTTGCGTCCTATACCGGGAAGACGCGCGAAGCATTCGGTAAGCTTCGTCAGCGGAAGTACGCTGTAATTCATATTCCTATCCGGCCTTCGTCAGAACATTCCGGGAATATTGAGGTTTCCGGTAACCTTGGACATTTCATCGCTGTTGGTCTTTTCGACAGAGGAAACAGCCTCGTTTACGCCGGCAACGATAAGGTCCTGAAGCATTTCGATATCGTCCGGGTCAACAACCTCCGGCTTGATGTCAATGCTCAGCATTTCCTTTTTGCCGTTCATCTTAATGGTTATCATTCCGCCGCCGACGGTAAAATCGTATTCTCTTTCGTCAAGCTCGGTTTGAAGCTCAGCCATGCGCTCCTGCATTTTCTGTGCCTGCTTGATAACGCCCTGCATATTGGACGGACCGCCGCCGAAGCCCTGGGGAAGATGTGCTTTCATATGATAATTCCTCCGATTATTTATAAGTATAATATAATATTATAACCGCTATGCCCGCTTTTGGCAAGAGTATTACAAAAGTTCTATGCCGGAAGCCTGCGCGCGCTTTGCAAGCTCCTCAAGGGGGTCGTTTGCGGCGCTTTGCGCCGACTTTTTATACGGACCTATGCCGTAGCGCCTGCCGCATACCTCGGTAATGGCGGTTTTTATGCTTTCGTTGGCGTCCGGACTTTTCTGCATATAGGGTATGAACGTGTCGTTCGGCGCATCGATAAGCAGGCGATTACCGCTTTCATACGCTTTGGAGCCTGTAAGCAGCGCGCACAGCATGGGACTGCGGTGCGCAAGCAAGTCAACAACCATATCCCACTCCGCAAAAAGCCTTGCGCTGTCGCTTTCGGCGGGTTCTTCAGGGGCTTTGCTCACGGGCGCAACCGCTTTTTGCTGCCGAGCGGACTGCTGCGCCGAGGGTGCGGGCGCTTGCGCTGCTGCTTCCGTCCGCGCAGGAATACTTTCCGCCGCAGGCACTGCCGCTGTCTGAGCGGGCACCGCCGCCGAAGCGACTCCGCGGGCTTTGAGCAGCGCAATTTCGCTTTCAAGCTTTTCTATTCTGGCGAGAAGCGCTTCCGGCGACTGCAAAAGCTCCGGCGAGCACAGCTTCACCATAGCAAGCTCAAATTCCAGCCGTTTTGAGGCGCTTTTCGCCATTTTGGCGGTAGCTTCCTGCAAAACGGATATGCAGTAAAATATGTCCGTCTGTGAAATGGTTTTCGCCTGTGCTTTCAGGCGCTCCTCTTCCTTCGGCAGCACCTTCAGAATGGAGGCGGCTTCGTTTGAGCACGAAACCACCATAAGGCTGCGGAAGTGGCTTATCATCTCGTCGCAAAGACGGCCTACGTCCGCGGAGCTTTGGTAGAGTTTATCCACCATTTCGAGCACAGCGGCGGTATCCTTCTTCGCAACGCAGTCCGCAAGGTCAAAGAGATATTCCCGCCCGGCAAGTCCGGCACAGCGGCTGACCGTGTCCACGGTGATGCGCTCGTCCGCGCGGCATATGTCAAGCAGCGAAAGCGCATCGCGCATTCCGCCATCGGCAAGCTCGCCGATAAGCTGCGCCGCGTCGTCGTCAATTTCGATATGCTCCATTTTGCACACGAACTTGACTCGTTCCGCAATGACCTGCGGCTGCATTCGCTTGAAGTCAAAGCGCATACAGCGGGAAAGTATGGTTGCGGGAAGCTTGTAAACCTCCGTGGTGGCGAGAATGAATATAACATGCTCCGGCGGTTCCTCCATAATCTTGAGCAGAGCGTTAGCCGCCTCTTTGGTGAGCATGTGCGCTTCGTCTATGATATAAACACGGTACTTTGCAATAGCCGGAGTAAAGTTCGCTTCGGCGCGCAGATTCCGAATATCGTCAATGTTTCTGTTGCTGGCGGCATCCATTTCGGTAACATCCAACAGCGAACCGTCGTCAATTCCCCGGCAGATTTCACATTCGCCGCAGGGCTCGCCGTCGTGCTCGTTTGGGCAGTTCACCGCCTTTGCAAGGATTTTCGCGCAGGTGGTTTTGCCTATGCCGCGGCTGCCGGTGAAGATGTATGCATGACCGAAGGTGTGCTCCGCCACCTCTTTTGCAAGGACGGAGGTTATGTGCTCCTGCCCGGCAACGTCCTTAAAAAATCGCGGGCGATATTTGCGATAAAGCGCCTGATACATAAAGCTCCTCCTATACTATGATATAAAAACAGCGCGGATATGCACTTTGTCACACGGCATACAGATTGATCTGCGGCACCCAAAAATACCGCTTAATGCTGCTCGGTTCCCCGCCTGACATGGTTCACGGCTTTTTGTCGCACAGGACCCGTATACCGCATGACAAAGCGCGCATCCACGCGGCTTTGACATTACAGAAAATTATTCTGCCGCTTCCTCGGAAGCTTCTTCGGCAGGTTCTTCGGTTTCTTTGGGTTCTTCGCTTGCTTCTTCCTCCGGGAATTCATCATAGAGATCCCCGTCATCCTCACAGCAGCCCTTTCTGCAGCAGGGACAGCCGTTAAGATAAAGATACATTGCCGCAGCGCCCGCCGCAAGAAGGGTGATGGCGCCCACTACGATACCGATAATAGTTCCGAATTTCATATTGTTACCGCCTTTCACTACGGACAAAGCTTTATCCGCCTTGTTCCGGATTTTATTCTTTTTGGTTTGGATTTTGTCATACATGCAGACGATTTTGCGCATTGCTTCTATGGATTTTGTTATGCTCATTGGTTTGCGCCTTCCTTTCCGCATTCTTTCATAGGATAATAATAGCACATTTTTTTCTTTTGAGCAAGTGGGTTATTGCAATTTAACAGATTTATAACAATTTATTTTGTTTCGTACACCGCTGTTTCTGCAATGCCGTCGCAGATTTTTTTGAACACCGGCGCGGCAAAGTCACTGCCGGATTCCATGCCCTCCGCAAAAACCGCGATGGCGTAGCGCGGCTTTTCCGCCGGATAAAAGCCCACGAACCATGCGTGGATTATTTCGTTTCCGTCGCCGTCGAGCTGACCCGTCTGCGCGGAAGCGGTCTTGCCGCCCGCGCCGCCTTTTTCCGGCTTGGCGTTTAGGCCGCTGCCCTCTTCCACAACGCTTATCATCATTTCCCGCAGCTTCGCGGCGGTTTTTTCGCTCATTGCGCGGTTTTGGGCATAGTCCGCCGCGGCGGTGAACGCCTCGTTTTCGTCTGCCGTTCCCAGCACCAGCTTCGGCGTAACAGCGTAGCCTCCGTTGGCTATGGCGGCGGCAAGCGCCGCCATCTGCACCGGCGTTGCAAGCAGCTTTCCCTGCCCGAAGGAAAAGCTTGCCAGCGCAGCGGCGGCGGAAAGCTCCGCCGCGCTTGGCAAATTGCCCGAGGCGGAAAACATCCCCGGCGCAAGCTCCGCCGAGGCGCCGAAGCCAAGGTTCTGCGCCATTTCCACTATGCGCGCAGCGCCCACGGAAAGCCCAAGGTCGATGAAATATGGGTTGCAGGAAACGCGCAGCGCTGCGGGCATATCAATTTTGCCGTGGCCAAGCTCCCAGTGGCAATGGAACTCCACTCCGTCAACGGTTATGCTGCTCTCGCAGTCATAGCAGCGTGCGGCGGTTTCGCCGCCCTCCAGCGCCGCGGCGGCAACCACAAGCTTCCACGTGGAACCGACGGTATATGCGGAAAAGGCACGGTTCACAAAGGGTGAACCCGCTTTGCCGAGAGAAGCGGCGACATTGTTTGGGTCAAAGCAGGGCACGGACGCCGCCGCAAGTATCTCCCCTGTTTGAGCATCCATCACCACCGCCGCGCCGCGCTCCAAGCTTTCCTTTAGCACTGATTCCGCCGCCTGCTGAATCTGTGCATTCAAAGTGAGGATAACTCCGCTTTTCTTATCCGCGTCGTCCGCGCTGAAACGGATTTCTTCGCCGGAAAGCAGCCGCCCGCGCCCATCGGTGTAATAGGTTACAGTGGACTGCGGCCCGGCGGATTTGAGCAGCTCGTCATAGGCTTTTTCTATGCCGGAAGCGCCGCTGCCGTCGCTCACATAGCCGATTATATGCGCTGCAAGCTGATTTTGTGCGTAGCGGCGCGGAGTTTTGAAGTTATAAACCCCCGCGCCGTCGATGAGTTTTCCGCCGGTATCTACCACCACCGGTAAGCCGGACTTTGCGGTTTCGACGAAATTTTCATCCTCAACATAGTCCTTGAGTATGTTCAGATCCGCCTCCTCCGGGAAAACGAGCGCTTTCCACTGTGCGGTTTGATTCACCAGCGGTAAGCCGTCCCGGTCGAAAATTCCGGCGCGGCTTTGCGCAACGGAAAGGGTGCGGCTGCTTTGCACCACCGCCGCACCTGCGGCAGCGCCGCCGTCCTCAAGATAAACCACTCGCAGGCACACCGCGCCAAGGGCGCACAAAAATACGCAGAAAAAGCTGATAATTCGTTTTTGCAAGAGAATTTTTCTCCTTTCCGCCGCTTTTGAAAAGAGTTTTCCCCCGCCGGCATAGAAATAAACAAAATTTTGTTATAAAAAATCCGAAAAGCCCTTGACTTTGTAAAGAATTGTTGTTATAATAAATCTCGCATTTGAGATGCGGCAGTGCTGGAATCGGCAGACAGGCACGTTTGAGGGGCGTGTGTCTTTGACGTACGGGTTCAAGTCCCGTTTGCCGCACCAAGTCAGGGGCTTTGCGAAAGCAAAGCCCCTTTCTTTTTTGCTCAAACTCAGTTTGGGCAAAAAAGAACTTGAACAAAAACGAAAGCCTTTTATGGGCATTTTAATAAGCATAAAACCGGAGCAGCCAAAAGCTGCTCCGGTTTTGTTTTTATACAGTTTGCCGCCGTGCCGCTTACCATTTGCCTTTTTTTATTCTTCCGGCAACAAGTATTCCGGAAAAGAGCAAAATCACTGCCCCGGCGGAAATCCACAGGGGCGAGAGCACCCATACCCAGCGCCACTTTATCACCTTGAACAGTTTTAACAGTACGAGTGCGGCCGTCAGGACGGACACAATGCCCAATCCGCTTTGTGTTGCTTTATCGTTCATAACAGGCCTCCTTGTGAAAGCTTCGGGTTTATGCTTCTTCGAACGCTGCTTTGCAAACGGTCATTCGACTTGACAGCCGCCCCACTCCACCGTCGTAAAGCCTGTGCGTTCGGGAGAGACAAGGCTCTGCGGGGGAACGTTCACGGCATTTTCAAGAGGCTTCCACGCCATAAACACCCGCAGCAACGTGTCGGGAGCGGGCTCGATAGAAAGCTTCGCCGTATCCGTGTAGGCGTCGGACTGAAAAGCTATGAGGTTATATGGATTTGCCTCCATGCGGGGCAGCCAATAGACTATGAACTCGTTCGCCTCCCGCCGATTGAGTCCCAACCGGCTCAAAGCGTCCTCCAAAAAGGCGGCGGTGTCGCTTCCGGCAACGCAGAACCCCTCGGAAAAATCGTATTCCGCGCCGTTCACACCCTCCCAATAGAGATAGCTGTATGTCTGTCCGCTCTCATCCGTCAAGGTTCCGTCCGGGCGCGCAAGAACTCTCCAGCCGCCGTTATAGGCGGGGTATGTGCAGGTCAGCCTTCCGGCATAGTCGAGCCGCACTGTCACCTCTGTTTCACGCTCCGGATAGAGATAGATAACGGGCTTTTCCGCGCATTCATCCTCATAGCGCCTTTCCCGGCAGGCGGTAAGACCGCATAGGCAGGAAAGCACCGTCAGCAGTGCCAAAAGCTTTATTATGGCTGATTTTCTCATTGTGGTTGCCTCCTTTTAGGCAGAACGCCTGTTTATATATGTTTTTATATAGCAAAAGGCGCGTTTTACCCATAGTGAACTACGGAAAAACGCGCCTTGATATATCCGCCGATTTGCTCGGTTGTTTAATTATTGGGGTGAATTTCATTTTGCAAAGCCCCTTTCGCCTGTAAAAGCCACGCCGAAATCTTCTTTGATACACAATAATTGTATCAGACAACACGGAAATTTGCAATATTATTCCGAATAAAATTCCGATTTTTGAGAAAAGCACAAAGCCCTCTGTCTTACGCCAAGCAGTGCGCTATATTTCCGCTTCGCAGGCGGAACGAGACCTTCCCTGCGGAGAGGCTCACGGTTTCGTCCGCAATACCCGCAGTCTGCCTGCCGCGAATCACCGCATACTTGCAGCGAAGCTCAGGGTAGTCGTCCGGCGAAACACCGTCAAAAATTATTATATCCGCCAAGCGGAAGCGCGGCGCGATTTTCGCCGCATCCACATCCGAAGAAATGTAGAGCAGCAGTCCGCCGCCGGTATCAAGTGTGAACACGCCCGGGGAAACCGCTTCCACCGCGGCGCCGTCCCAAAATTCAAGCTTGCCGCCGCGAAGGCGTTTAGCATAATAATACCTGCTCGCCGCCTCGTCCTTTGAGAGCAGCGCAAGCCGCGGCTTCTGCCGCCGCGCCAAAGAAAGCTCCGCGGCTTCACTGTCGGAATCAAGGCACACCAAAACATCCGGTGAAGCGGTCTTTCCGCACACTTTGTAGCTGTCTTTTGCAGAGTATCCCTCGGTGATGAGCACGGTGCTTCCGCCGTTTGAGCACGCAACCGCAATGCCGTCATTAAGGGGTATAATCTGCGTGCTCACCGTGCCAAAGCAGAGCAGCTTCTCGCACAAAATCCCCGCTAAAAGCAGAAACGCTGACATAATAAGCGAGTATTTTACGTATGCGAATTTCTTTTTGAGCACGAGTGGAGCCGCTATGAGCACCGCCGCGCCGAACACCCACACAAGCACCCATGTTTCGCCCGGTTTAAGTTGAAACATCGGAACCGCGGCAAAGAATTTTGCCACGGCGCAGAGCGATTTTTCCGCAGCAGAAGCGGCTATTGCGCTTATTTCCGCGGGCGTGCTCAAAAGCGGAACCGCGCCGAGCACGACGGTCAGTGCGGAGAAAACAAGCGCATATTCCGCAAGAAAGCTTGCTCCGATATTTGAAATAGGAGCGATGAGCGATACTTCTCCAAAGGTGCAAAGCGCCACCGGAAGAGTTGCCGCCCACGCGCAGATGCTCACAGAAAAAGCGGTGAGCACGGCGGCAGCAAGGCCATGCTCATTGCTTATGCAAAGGAACTTTGCAAGCTTTGCATACACCGGTTTTGCAAGCAAAATTATCGCTGCGCTGCTTGCCGCAGACATAAGAAAGCCCACATCACAGCACGCCATAGGGTCAATGAGCACCACCGTTATAATCGCCGCGCCGAGACTGTCTATTGCGGTGGATTCCGTTCTCAGAAGCTGCGCCAAATACCGTATCAGCAGCATAAATCCTGCCCTGCGGATTGACATTCCGAAACCCGCAACCGCCATATAAGCCACCGTGAGCACCATGAGCACGACGGTGAGCGCGGTACTTTCCGTTCTGTCCTTTTTGAGCACCGATAAAATTCCGCCGACTGCTCCGACGAGCACCGACAGGTGCATTCCCGAAACGGCAAGTATGTGGCTCATGCCCGCGGCGCGAAAAGCGTCGCGGATTTCGGTGTCAAGTCCGCCGCGAATGCCCAGCAGCAGCTGCTTCGTAAAAGCTGCCTGCCAGCCTGAAAAGTATTTTTCAATGGTTCCGGCAAGGAAGCTTCTTATTTTATAAACAAAAAACCGCGGGGAATTTTCCTCGCGGCCTATTACCTCCGGAGAGGAACTCATGTATCCGTAAAGTGTGATTCCGCCGGAACGGTCGGTCAAAAATTCATCCCGCCCCTCCGCGGCGTTATCCGCAAAAGTTACGCTGCACTTTATCTTGTCATAGGGTGAAATACTTGCCTCATAAAACCCGGAAAGCTTAATTTTAAGCCGCTGCGGCGCACCCGAAAGCGCAACGCTTTCCGTTTCCACGGTGTAAACCGGTCTGCCGTTCCCGGCGGAAACCTCCGTCACCGTTCCGGCGATGGAGGCTTTTTCTCCGCAAAGCGCCTGTGCCGGGTAGTAGCTCACGAACAGGTTCGCCGCCACCAGTATTACGCCTGCCGCCGCGCCGAAAAGGCAAACCTTTGTAGTTTTGCAACCCCTGAGCACCGCTGTGAACACCGCCGCTGCAAGCAGCAGCACTCCGCCGGCAGCCGCGCAAAGCTCCGGCGGCAAAAACGCCGCCGCAAGCGCCGCAGTCAGCATTGCTCCGCCGAATTTTATAAATTTATAGGGCATACAAACACCTCTATAAAAAGAATTTTCAGCTGTATTTTAACACAATACACAGAAAAATCAAGTATTTTCTCAAAATTTATTAACAAAATCCCGCCACTTGCGTGGCGGGATTTTTATTCATCACATTATATTTTATTTTCTTCCGAAAGAAACGGTTGAGATTTGGGTGGAAGCAACATCCTCGGCGGTAAAGTGGTTATACACCTCGGCAGTGAGGGTGAATTCGTAGGTGTTTCCGGGAGCGGCGTCCTCAACGCTGCCTACAAACATACAAATGGGCTTGCCGCTTGCGTCAAAGCCCACGGCGTAAACGAAAATTTCGCCGTTCTTGCTCATTTCGTCGGAGGCGGTCAGCGTTCCTCTGAGCTCAATGCGCGTGGTGTCGTCCGGAATGTTATAAACGCCCTCGGCGGTGGCTTCATGGAAAACCATGGTGTTGCCCTCGCCGTCTTTTCTGATGCCGTCAATGTGCGGAACGGCGTAAACGGTATCGTCCGGGGTGGTGTCTGGATCGGCGGCGTAGGAGTAAAGATAACCGATCTCGCCGGGCTGAAGAACCTGCGGGACATTGTACTGGTAGTACCTCATTTCCTCAATGAGCACATCGTCGCCGTCGTCGACCTTTCTGTAAAGGTCATATTTGTTGAAAACGTTTATAATAAACGGAGAGTCGCTGACATTCTTTATCAGGGTGAAAACATGAATCTGCCCCCATTTTCCGAAGTAGGAGATAACCTCGGCATCGGTGGAAACGACTTCGTAGGCGGTTTCCTTCGCATCGCCTAGCCGGTCGTAGTACTCATCTTCACCGGGCATTTGCCGGTCGGAGGTGCTTTCGCTCTGCGAAACGGAATTTTCGTTCTTTAGGGCGGAGCCTCCGCTGCAAGCGGCAAGGCCAAGGCACATTACAAGCGCAAGTATAAACGCCGATATTCTTTTCATTCCGGTTCCCTCTCTTTTTAATTTACTTCATTTCAAAAAAAGCGTTTCCAAAGAGGAAACGCTTTTTTTGTTTTTTGGTGCCGCTGACCGGGCTTGAACCGGTACGCTTTAAGGGCGAGGGATTTTAAGTCCCTTGTGTCTGCCAATTCCACCACAGCGGCGTTCCGAAAATATTATAGCAAAACAGAGCGGCGTTTACAAGCATTATTTTGGATTTTTGCGGCGGCAAGCCGCAATCCGTCGTTTTTTTGCAAAATAAAACCCCGCATGGTTTAACATTCCGCCGGAGTGTGATATAATTGTTTTGTATTTTATGCCGTTTTGCGGCGGAAAGGCGAAAAAATGAAGGACGAATCCATAAAAATTGAGCCGGTTGCGCATATCCGAACGGATTTTTGCGATAAGTTCGGCATTCCGCGGCAGGCGGGGCGGGTCGCCGCCGCAACTGGAAAAATCGTTTTTGTGCCGAAGTACCGAAACCCGGACGCGCTCCGCGGCATTGAGGGGTTCTCTCATCTGTGGCTGCTGTTTGATTTTTCCGCGGCGCACCGGAAGGAATGGTCGCCCACAGTCAGACCGCCACGCCTCGGCGGCAACGAGCGGGTCGGCGTTTTCGCAAGCCGCTCGCCCTTCCGCCCGAACCCCATCGGGCTTTCCTGCGTTAAGCTTGAGCAGGTTTTGAGCACCGAGCGCGAGGGGGTCGTGCTCATGGTTTCCGGCGTGGATCTGCTTGATGGAACACCGATTTTCGACATAAAGCCGTACATTCCCTTCGGCGACTGCCACCCGGGGGCAAACGGCAGCTATGCGGACGAATTTTCCGCTCACCGTCTTTCGGTGAACTTTCCCCCGGAGCTGCTTGCGCTTTTGCCGGAGGAAAAGCGCCGCGCGGCGGTGGACTGCTTAGCAGAAGACCCGCGCCCGTCCTACCAAAACGACCCGAACAGAATTTACGGTATGAAGTTCGCCGGATTTGATATAAAATTTTCCGTTGACGGCGGCGAGCTTACCGTTTTTGCGGTGGAAAAAATCTGAGCACAATTCTATATTTTAATAATGTATAGTAGGAGGAACTTTTTATGCAGAAGCTTCAATGCGAGCTTTGCGGAAGCGTTGATATAGTCCGCACGGACGACGGATTTTTCCGCTGCGAACACTGCGGGTGCAAATACACCCTTGAGCAGGCAAAGGCGCTGCTCGGCACAGTGGAAACCACCATCGGCACTGCGGAGCGCGAGCGCCTTTTGGCGAACGCGCAGACTCAGTTCGACCTCGGGCAATTCATCGCGGCGGAAAAGACCTATTCCGAGGTAACGAAGCAGTTCCCCGACGACTACCGCGGTTGGCTTGGGCTTGTGCAAATATACCTCCGCAGTTATGCCGGTTCTTCTCCTCAGGATGTATTTGTGGGACACCTTATAGACTGGTATAAAATCTGCCTGAAGCTTGCTCCGAATGAAAACATGGCTAAGGAAATAACCCACGACTGGATAAGCTTTTGGGATGAGGTAGCACAGAACTGTTCTTCCGGAAAGTGCGAATACTGCGGCACAGAGTTTTTGGAGCTGTATGCCGGCACAAGCCCGGCTATGTATAACTATGTAAAAGCCGGATTTGACAACGCCAAGATCCTTAACTCGTTGAACGTAGTTTATTCGACTGAAAGAAAGCAATGGGTGCTGCGTTCGAAAAATGATTTTGAATATTATTTCTGGATAAGTACCTACATAGTAAAAGATTTTGATGACAGAACAGGGTATCGCAATTCTCAAAAATGGCTGCCGCCCATTGATGACGCATACATAGCAAAAATCAAATCCGATATTCAAAGATACAGCGCCGAAATGCTTTCTCATAACAAATGCCCATATTGCCGCGAGTTTCTTCAAGGTGTATTCGGAAAGAAATGCCCGCGCTGTGACAGGAAATTTTAACAAAACGAAGGAGAATTTCTATGCAGAAACTTCAATGCGAGCTTTGCGGGAGCGTTGACATAGTCCGCACGGACGACGGATTTTTCCGCTGCGAACACTGCGGGTGCAAATACACCCTTGAGCAGGCAAAAGCGCTGCTCGGCACGGTGGAAACCACCATCGGCACGGCGGAGCGCGAGCGCCTGCTCAAAAACGCGCAGACACAATACGAAATTGGCGAATACAATAATGCGAAAGCTACATTCTCCCAAGTGACAAACCAGTTCCCGGACGACTACCGCGGGTGGCTCGGGCTTATGCGTACCTACTATGCCATCTATGGCGCCACAGAAATTCCCGCCTGCTATGTTCAGGAGCAGCTCAACCATTTTTACAGCGTCTGCATGAAATTTACTCCGTCGGAGGACGTCTCCGCCGAAATCAGGAATGAGTGGAATGCCTTTTGGCTCGGGCTGCTCAAAAAACAGTTCAAACATTCCTCCTCTCACCTGCCGGAAAACGACGAGCTTAGAAAGCTTATCGAATGGCACCAAAACTGCAAGCTGCTTTCCGCTCCAAGTAAAGACCTCGCGAACATGGAGACGGAGTGGCAAAACCTCTGGAACACCATTGCGAATAAGCTTATGAGCGGCAAACTGGAGTATAAAGGTCCTGCCGACCCGGAAGTCTACAAAAACACTACTCCGGCCATGTACAATTATGTGCGCTCGGGGTTTGAAAATGCGCGGATTCTTAATTCGATGAATGTGCGTTATGAATTTGATGACAGGCGTTGGATACCGAAAGATTTAAGCAGTGATTTTCAGTTTGTGTTTTATCTTGATAGCACTATACAATATAAAACATGTGATGAAGTTCGCACATCTTACCATGATCCTCGATTTAATGGTTTTGGTACTTTTCCCAGACTGCCACAGCTCGATGAAGCGCACCTTGCCGCAATAAAAGCCGATGTTCAGCGATATATAGAAATATATGTTGAAAGGGGCAGATGCCCTTATTGCTACGGCTGGCTCAAAAGAGGACTTCTTGGCAAGCGCTGCCCGAAATGCGGAGCAAAATTCTGATATAAAAAACGGACTTCATCTGAAGTCCGTTTTTGTTTTTCTCCGCTCCGTGATTATCCACGGGAGATACAATAGCGCCCACGCGATTATGAGCAGTGCCGGAAGCCCGAGGAAGAAGTACTTTTCGCCGAGCACCGCCGCGAGCATTTCGAGCACGGGGTTATTGTCGGTTCGCGCAAGGAAGAAAAAATTCGTACCGAGCCACCGGTTCACAAAGTAAATCGGCGCCGCCACAAGCGTAAGCAGTCCGAGGATTTTCGGCAGGCGGCGGTAGTTTGGGCGAAAGCCGTTTGCCAAAATGAGCGCCGGGTACATCACGAGCATGATATGCACGCTTGCGGAATGAAGGTGCATGCCGTTGAGCACGGGAAGGTCGTTCCATGTGGGCACAAGCAGGGCTATGGCGGCTCCCGGCAGGCATAAACAGTAGAGAATTTCGGCGAAGAAGTCCTTTTTCGTCAGCGTATAGATAAGGCAGACGAAGATATTTATACTGCAAAGATGCAGCGGAAGATAGCCCCAGTACCAGTCGTTCGTGCCGATGGCAATGGCGTATTTTGCAAGCTCATCAAGGAGCAGGAGCACCGTGAGCACGGTTAAGAATCTGTTTCTGCCCGCCGTGCTCAAGCGTTTAAAAACGAGCACCGCGCAGAAAATTATCACTCCGGCGAGCGCCAGCAGTGCAATGTGCGTTCCGTCAAAGTGGTGAAAGGCAAAATAGTTCGGTTCTACTGCTTCGACATCGCCGCGGTTTGCCCAAAAGCTGAATCGCAAGGCAAAACGCCTCCTTTTTTCAGATAATCTCCGGCCAAAGGCAGACGAAGCCTGCGCTTTGCATTTCCTCGGAAAATTTTTGCTTCATATCCACCGGAACGAACGCCTGCGCCGTTCCGGCAAAGCCGCCGCCGTGCACCCGCACCGCTCCCGCGCCGGAAAGTATGCTGCGGGCGGCGGCAATCGCCTTTTGCAGGCGGTGCTGCGGCTCGTTTTTGCTGACTATGTTCTGCAAATATTGCTCGGAGCTTTCCGCCGACTCGCGGTAGAGCCGCAAAAACTCGTCAAAATCCCCGGCGGAAAGGGCGTCCGCTTCCTCCGCGGCGCGGCGGGTTTCTTCAAAAAAGTGCAGCGCGCGAAACGCCGGACGGTCGCCGTAGCGCTGCCGCAGAATCGGGAACACGGAGTAAAACTCTGCCGCAGTAGCTTCGCAAAGGCGTTCGTGACCCAAATCCACGGCGATAAGGCGCATATCCTTCGTGATTTGCGCATAGTCGGCGGTGAGGCTTTCGTGCCCGGCACCGCACTCGATTATGGCAAGGGCGTGCCCGCTTTCGGCGAAATCGTAGTCGATTTGGCGGTACTGCGGAGCTTTCGGGTCGGCAAAGCTTGCCGAAACAATGCCGCCCACCGCGCAGACAAGCTGATCCATAAGCCCGCAGGGCTTGCCGAAATAGACATTCTCGGCGTGCTGCGCCATCCGTGCAAGGGCGGCGGGCGGCACGGTTTTGCCGAAGAAAAGGCGGTCGATTATCCTGCCGACGAGCACCTCAAACGCGGCGGAGGACGAAAGCCCGCTGCCCGCGGGAATCTCGGATTCCACCTCTGCGTCAAAGCCTCCGAACACATTCCCGCTTTCGATAAACGCACCGCACACCCCGCGGATAAGCGCGGCGGAGGTGCCTGCTTCCTCCGGGCGCGGCTCGGTATCGCCGATGTCCACGGAAAATTCGCCGAAGCCCCTTGAGCGGATATTCACGGTATCCGTTCCGTTGGGCGCAGCAAGCGCCGTCATGCCGAGGGAGACCCCCGCCGCGAGTACGCAGCCGCCCTGGTGGTCGGTGTGGTTGCCGCCAAGCTCCGTTCTGCCGGGAACAAAAATTTCCGTTCTTTCCATGGGCGCACCTCCTTTTTGCTTTCACTATTATAGCGCCGCCGCAGCAAAAATGGAAGAGCCTTTTGCAATGCTTAATAAAAGATTAAAGTTTCTAACTTTCGGCGGCGGGCGCGTGCTCGCTTTAGCACGGCGGCATCTGTACGCTGAAATCCGTGCTCAACTATTCATTATATAAGAAAATCCCGTGCTCATTTTGAGCGCGGGATTTATTTTGTATAAATTTTGGTGCTCAAAATTAGCACGGGGTTCATCTTTCCTTAACAAACATGGTCACAAAGCCCGCTATCAACAGCGCACAGCTTATCCAGATGGCCCGTTCGCCGAAATGAGCCGTGGCAACGCTGCCAAAGCCCGCTCCGACAGCGAAAAGCAGAATTACGGAAAAATACATCAGTGCCTTTTGCAGCGCCTCCTTTTCGCGGGTGTGGAAAAAGGCAAAAAGCGCCTCCGCGCCGCTGCGCATGTTGCCGATACACATGGTGCTTGCGTAAACGCAGCCGTGCACCTTGTGAAAGGACTGCACCTGAAGCGCACAGACGAAGGAAACAAGCGCGTTCGCAAGGGAGTTTGCGCTTTGCGGCAGAAAGCCCACGCCGAAAAGCAACGCAATTTCCACGGCAAGTATCATCTGGCGCCAGTGGATTTTTTCGTAGCTCTTAAAGCGGCAGTGTACCCACTCCGCCGCCATGATTCCCAAAAGGAAAGAAAGCAGCGGCACTATGTATTTTACGCTGTGGGCGGCCTCTCCGGAAAGGAGGTTCGCGCTCATCAGCACAATGTTGCCCGTTTGGGCGTTCGCAAAAACTTTTCCGCGGCAGCAATAGGTGTATGCGTCCTGAAATCCGCCGGATAGCACCACGAACGCCGCAGTAACCAGGGAATCGGACATCTGCCGCCGGAAAAAGCCGTCATTCTCAGCCATTTTTTGAGTTCCTCCATAAACAAAAAATCAACCAGTATATTTTAGTGACCGCCACGGCGCTTGTCAAGAGGTTTTCCGTAAAAGCGGCGTTCGCCGAAAAAAATATGTAGAAAATTTCTGCGAAATATGCTATTATCTTTGCAGAAGGAGGGAAAAACATGACAATTTATAATATTATGTGGTACTTTTTTATTTATGCCTTTCTTGGATGGTGTACGGAGGTATCTTTCTTTGCCGTAAAAACCGGCAAGTTTGTAAACCGCGGCTTTTTGAACGGTCCGGTTTGCCCCGTATACGGCTTCGGTCTTGTGATAATCATAATGGCGCTTACGCCGCTGAAGGACAATCTGCTTTTGCTCTTTGTCGGCTCGGTCGTAATAACAAGCTCCCTTGAATTTGTTACCGGATGGGCGCTTGAAAAGATATTCCACACAAGATGGTGGGATTATACCAACAACAAATTCAATCTCTGCGGCTACATCTGCCTTGGCTTTTCGATAATCTGGGGGCTTGCCGCCACCGCCGTTATGAAGATTATTCAGCCCCTTATAGAAACCGCCGTCGGCGTTATTCCCACGGTGCTGGGCTGGGCGCTGCTGGGCGTTTTCTCCGTGTGCATAGTCTGCGACCTTATCGCAACGGTCACTACAATTCACAATATGCAGAAGAACCTGCGCGCTCTTACCGCTATGGCTGCGGAAATACACGAAATCTCCGACAAAATCGGCGAGAACATCTCCGACAAGGTGCTCATTATCAAGGGACAGGCGGATGATACCAAGGAACGCTACGCCGACTTCACCGAAATGTGCCGTGCTCATAAGGCGGAGGAGCAGGCTCTTGCCGAAAAGCACCGCGCCGAGGAGCAGGCGCTCTTTGCCTCCATACGTGCAAAGGAGAAGGAGCGTATCGCCGAAGAACGCGAGGAAAAGGGCGAGGAACAGCGTGCCCGCCTCGGAAAGCTGCGCTCCGATATTGCGGATAAGCTTTCCGCTGCGAAGCACAAGTACCGCCGCATAATCAAGGCTTTCCCGGATATTAGGAGCAACGATTATCAGGAGGCACTTGACCATTTGAAGGACAAGGGCGAAGAAAACAAGTAAATGTAAAAGTTCCTGTGCTCATTTTTAGCACGGGCGCACGGAAACGAGAAAGCGCGGTGCTCAATGAGCACCGCGCTTTTGCTTTTCAAAATTTTATCTTTTACCTTAAATTAGTTTATTTTTCGCGGTGCTCATGTTATAATTATTTTGTATCATCGGCGGCGCGGCTTTGCCCGCCGGTGCAGAGAACGGAGGTGTATTTTATGCTTCGCTTTATTATCGGAACAAACGAACAGGCGCGGCGCGACGCGCTTTACGCCGCGATAAAGGACTGGGGCAAGGCGGCATATCTTGTTGTGCCGGAACAATTCTCCTTCGAGAGCGAAAAGCTCCTTGGGGAAGCGCTTGGCGCGGAAGCGGCGCAAAAGGTGGAGGTGCTTAGCTTTTCGCGCCTTTGCAACAGCGTTTTTCGCCGCTTCGGCGGCGTTGCGGGGGAATATTCAGACGACACCACAAAGCTTCTGCTTATGGGCGCGGCGCTGCACGAGTGCGCCGACAACCTGAAATATTATAAAAAGAACGCGCACAATGCAGCTTTTATTGAAAAGCTGGTGCGCACGGATTCCGAAATAAAAAATGCCGGACTTGACTGCGTGGATCTTCTGCGCGTTTCTGACGATGCGGCGGGCAGCGTTCTGCGGGACAAAGCGGCGGATCTTTCCTCTGTTTTTGCGCTTTACGACGCAATGCTGGCGAAAAGCTTTCTCGACCCGCTGACGGATATTTCCCGGGCGTGCGACATACTGCTTGAGAACGATTTCTTTTCCGAAACGGCGGTTTTTATCGACAACTTCACCGGATTTACCGGCAGCGAATACAAGCTGCTGCGCATCATTTTGGCGCAGTCGCCGCTTGTGGCGGCAAGCCTTTGCTGCCCGGAAATTTACGACCGCACCGGCGGAACCGGGCTTTTTTCCAAAACGCAGCGCACCGCCCGACGGCTTGAACAGGCGGCAAAGGCGGCGGGTGCCGCCGTTATGACGCCGACGGTTGCCGCACCGAAGCACGACTGCCGCCCGAAGGCAATTTCCGCCATAGAAAGACACTTTCTGCAAAGCGGCGGCGAACAGCCGCAGGCAAACGGCGAAGTTAAAATCGTCACCGCCGCCGATGTTTATGACGAAGCGGAATTTGTTGCGTGCGAAGTCCGCGCTCTTGTAAATCAGGGCATGCGCTGGCGCGAAATAGCAATAATTGCCCGAGATCTTACTCCTTACCGGCATGCGCTGCCGGAGGCATTCCGCAAAGCGAGGATTCCGCTTTATTCCGACGAGCCCGCGCAGATTGCGTCCCACCCGCTGGCAGCGTTCGTTTCCGCATCCCTTGCCGCCTGCCGGGGAAATCTGGACTGTGCGGACATTATGCGCATTATCAAAACCGGAATCATCCCCGTTTCCGATGAGGACGCCGCGGAATTTGAAAATTACTGCTTTATCTGGAATGTTCGCCGCAAAGAGCTTCTCTCGGAATTCACGAAGAACCCTAGGGGCGCGGTGGAAGGCCGCCCGCAGGACTTTGAACCTCTGCCGCGGATAAATGCCCTTCGTGCCGCCGTGTGCGAGCCTCTTGAGCGGCTGCGCCGCCGCATTGACAAGGCGAACGGCAGCGAATTTGCCGCGGCGCTTTATGACTACCTTTGCGAGTGCAAGGTCACCGAGGGGCTGCGCCGCCTTTACGATGAATACAACGCCGCCGGAAACACCGCCGCGGCGGAGGATTTGGACACGTTCTGGAGCTTTCTTGTGGCGGCGCTTGATAAGTTTTCCGCCGCACTGGCAGAAGCGCCCCTTGGGGGCGCGGCGCTGGGGCAGCTTTTTGAGCTTGTACTGCTCAGTGCAAAAATCGGTGTGCTGCCCCGCACCTTGGACTGCGTTTCCGCCGGAACGGCGGACAGAATGCGCCCCTCCGGCATAAAAGCCGTGTTTGTTATTGGCGCACTTGACGGCGTGTTCCCCGCTCCGCCGAAAAGCGGCAGCCTCTTTACCGAGGAAGAGCGCAGAGACATGAAGAACATGGGCATCGAGCTTGCGGAGGACGAAAACGACGCCCTTCTTTCCGAAAGAATGTATGCTTATACGGCGCTGACCTGCGCTTCCGAGCGGGTTTATTTGAGCTACCCGGAATTTGACTGTGCCGGAGCGGAGCAATCTCCCTCCATTTTGGTAAGCCGGCTTGAGCACGCGACCACTGCCGAAAAAATGAGCACTGCCGAGCTGCCGGAAGCATTCTGGCTTTGCAGCGAAGAGCTTGCATTTGAGCGGCTCTCCCGCTTCGGCAAGGCGAGCACACCTGCGGCGGAAGCGCTGCGCGAATATTTCGCGGCGCGCCCCCTTTGGCGGGAGCGTGCTCAAAATTTGGGCGTGGAAACGAAGCCCGAAAGCTTCGTGCTAAGCCGTGCTCAAAGCGCCGCCGATATATTCGGCAGCCGGCTTCGGGTTTCGCCCTCGAGCATAGAAAAGTACGAAAACTGCCCGTTTTCGTACTTCCTTAATTCCGGGCTTTCGCTTAAAGAGCGGCAAAAGGCGGAGCTTACTCCTCTTTCAAACGGTGACATTATTCACTATGTGCTTCAGCACGTGGTTTCCGCCCACGGCGGCGCTGGTATTGCCGCCCTTTCCGACGAAGAGCTGCGTGCTGAGATTGAATCCGTGCTTGCGGAATATTTGAATAATTTTTTCGGCACTGCCGAAAACAAGCCCGCGCGTTTTCTCTATCTTTACGAACGACTTGCAGGCACGCTTTTTAAGCTTCTTCGCCGGCTTGGTGAGGAATTTAAGGCGTCGGAGTTCCTTCCATATGCCTTTGAGCTTCCGGTGGGTAAAGGCGGAGAAGTGGGCGCCTATACCCTGACCGCGCCCGACGGACACGAAGTTGTTGTGGAGGGCAAAATCGACCGCGTGGACATTATGGACAAAAACGGCAGCCGCTTTGTGCGGGTTATCGACTATAAATCCGGCGAAAAGGTTTTTGCGCTAAGTGATGTTTATTATGGGCTTAATATGCAGATGCTCATGTATCTGTTCGCCATATGGAAGGATGGCAAAGGCGGGCTTAAAAGCTGCGTGCCCGCAGGCATACTCTATATGCCGGCAATAAATCCTGTCCTTCCCGGTGAGCGCGGCGATTCCAAAGAAGCCGCCGCAGAAAAAGAAAATAAAAAGCTGCACATGAATGGACTGCTTCTTAACGATGAATCGGTGCTTAATGCCATGGAGCCGGGTCTTCACGGCGTGTTTATCCCGGTTAAAAAGGGCAAGGACGGTATTACTTCCACAAAGGAAGCCACCCTTGCAAGCCTTGAGCAGCTTGGCAAAATAAAGACTTATGTCGACGGGCTGCTTCTTGGCATGGCGGAAAGCCTTTACGGCGGAGCAATTCCGGCGCTGCCGTATAAAAAAAAGGACCGGACCTCCTGCGAATACTGCTCTTTCGCTGCGGTTTGCCGCCGGAGCAGCCAAAGCCCGTTCCGCCAAATGGAGGAATTTAAGCCGGACGAATTTTATAAAAGAACCGAAGGAGGCGACGAGAATGGCAGAGCGTAAATGGAACAAAGAGCAGCTTGAAGCGATTACCGCATTCGGCGGCGACCTGCTTGTTTCCGCCGCCGCAGGCAGCGGAAAAACCGCGGTTTTGGTGGAGCGCATCATCCGTATGCTCACCCGGGAGGAAAATCCGGTGGACGCAGACCGCATTTTGGCTGTTACTTTTACGAATCTGGCGGCGGCGGAAATGAAAACCCGCATAAACGCCGCCCTTACGGAGCTTATTGAGCAAAGCCCCGACGACCGGCGCCTGCGCCGCCAGCAGCTTTTGATGGAGCGTGCTCATATTGCGACCATATCCTCCTTCTGCCTTGACGTTGTGCGGGAAAGCTTCAGTACCCTTGGGCTTTCTCCGGATTTTCGCGCCATGGACGAGCAGGAAAAATCCGCGGTTTCCGCCGCCGCAATCGAGGAAACTTTTGAAAACGCATACGCGGAAAACGACCCGGATTTTTGCGAGCTTGCGGAAACTCTCGGCGCGGGCAGAAACGATTCCAAGCTTGAGGAGGCCGTGCTCAAGCTTTATGAGTACATACGCAGCATACCGCGTTATGACGACTGGCTTTCGGAGAAAGCCGCCATGTATAACCCGGAAATTCCGGTGGAGGACACCCCCTGGGGCAGAATAATTCTTGAACGGGCGGAAACCGTGCTCAGGCACTGCATTGCCCAGGCAAAATATATGGAGCATTACTGCCTTGAGCATGACGCTGCGGCTTACCGCAGTGTTTTTGCCGAGGATGTGCTCATTTTGCGGGAGCTTCTGCGCCTTTGCACAGAGGAAGGCTGGAACCGCCTGCGCACCGCTCTTTTTACGCTCAAATTCCCGAATCTGCCGGGAAGCAACCGTGTTCCCGCAAACGACCGGATGATAACTGAGGAGGTCAAGGCGGCGAGAGACGCCTATAAAAAGCCGGTTTACGGCAACGACGCGGAGCTTCGCAGGCTGTTCGACGCTTCCGCAGAGGATTTTCGTGAGGACATTGCCGACCTTTACCCGAAGGTGAGGCGGCTTTTTGACCTTGTGATGGATTACGACCGTGTGTTTTCCGAAAAAAAACGCGAGCGCAAGGTTGTGGATTTCCCCGATATGGAGCAGTTTGCCCTTGCGGTGCTTGCGGAGCGTGACGGAAACGGAAGCTTTATTCCCACCCCCGCGGCAAAGGATATTGCGGCACGCTTTGACTACATTCTGGTGGACGAATGTCAGGATATAAACAAAGCGCAGGATACGATTTTTTCCGTAATCTCGAGGGGAGACAATCTTTTCTTCGTCGGCGATGTAAAGCAGAGCATTTACCGTTTTCGTCAGGCGATGCCGGAGCTTTTTCTTGAAAAGCGGCGCGAGTGGAGGGTCTTTGACGGCGAGCACTTCCCCGCCACAATTATTCTCGGCAAAAACTATCGCAGCCGCAAAAGCATTGCGGGCGCAGTGAACTTTATCTTCGGTCAGATTATGAGCCCCGAAGCAGCGGAGATGGAATACGGTCCAGAGGAAATGCTCGTGGCGGAAGCGCCGTTCCCCGAGGATGGGCTTATCCGCAACGAGGCGTTTTTAATTAACTGCGGCGACGAAGAAAATGCCAAAAAGGCGGAAGCCGCCTTCGTCGCAAAAAAAATTCGCGATATGGTTCGGGGCGGCACACTTATTACCGACCGCGGCGTGCAGCGCCCGGTAACATATTCCGATATATGTATTCTTATGCGTTCCACAAAGGATATCGGTGATATTTTCATTGAGGAGCTGCGCCGGCTTGGTATAAGCTGCCGCAGCGACCGGGGCGACGGGCTGCTTGCCCGGCCGGAGGTTCTTGCTGTTCTTGACGTACTCCGTGCGGCGGACAACCCCCTGCTGGATATTCCCGTGGCGGGCGCCATGCTCTCCGAAATGTTCGCCTTCACGCCGGACGAGCTTGCGGAAATCCGTGCAAAGAACCGCAAGGTTCCGCTTTATTCCGCGGTGAAACAGGCAGCGGATTCCGGCGACGAAAAAGCCGCGGAGTTTATTTCTCTGCTTTCCGACCTTCGGCGAACTGCCGCGGCGGAGAGCGCGGATTCCGTAATTGAACGGCTTTATCGGCTTACTTCATATCCGCAAATGATGCGCGCGCTGCCGGACGGCGAAGTCCGCCTGGGAAACCTGCGCCTGCTTGAAAAGCAGGCCGCCGACCTTGAATCGGTGGGCGTACATGGACTTTCCGCATTTTTGCGCGCTGTTGACCGCATGGAGCAAAGCAGCGAGAAATCAAAGACGGCGGGCTACACCGGCTTTGGCGGAAATTGCGTAAGCCTGCTGACCGTTCACGGCTCAAAGGGGCTTGAATTCCCGGTGGTGTTCCTCTGCGGAACGTCAAAGCAATTCAATTCCTCCGCTCAGGAGCAGATTCTGCTCCACCCGGATTTGGGCTTTGCCTGCAAGCGCCGAAGCGCCGAAACAGGGCTGCGTTTTTCCACCGTCCCCTGCGAAGCGGTTAAGCTTGAGCAGCGCCGTCTGAACCTTGCGGAGGAAATGCGTATACTCTATGTTGCGCTGACCCGCGCGAAAGAAAATCTTATTATAACCGCCACAAGCAAAGACCCCGACAAATACCTGCTGGACCTGGCGGATGGTGTGCGCGAAACCGGGCGCAGAATCGACCCGTTTTATATTTCCGGCGCAAAATGCGAAGCGGACTGGATTTTTTATTCACTGCTGCGCCACCCGGACGCGGTTGACCTTCGCGCAAAGGCGAACATTCCCGAATCCGACATTCTGAATAACGATACACATTGGAAAATTTCCGTAGTAAAACCGGAGGAACAGCCCGAAGAAGCCGTCGAAAAAGCTGCGGAGGAACCGCTCCGCGCCGAAGCCGACCCGGCAGTTTTCGCGGCGGTTTCCGCCGGCGCAAGCTGGTGCTATCCCTTTGCGGCGGCGGAGCGGATTCCGGTGAAGGCGGGCGTTTCGGAGCTTACTCACGGCGAAATGCGCAAAAAGCTGCTCTTCTCTGCCGTGCCGCAAAGCGGCGCACTCTCCGGAGCAGCCCGCGGAACCGCGCTGCATACATTTATGCAGTTCTGCGACTTTGACAGCGCAAAGCAGCACCCGGAGGAGGAGCTGCGCCGCCTTACCGAACTTAAATTCCTGACTAAAAAGCAGGCTGAAACCGTAAACACCGACCATGTGCGCACCTTCTTCGAAAGCAGGCTTTATTCGCGTATTGAGCGCTCGCCCTGGGTAAAAAGGGAGCTGCGGTTCCTGCAAAGCCTACCCGCGGCGGAGCTTGGCTACGAAAATGCCGCGCCGGAGGACAAAATCACCGTACAGGGCGTTGCGGACTGCGTTTTTGAGGACGACGGCAAGCTGTATATTTTGGACTACAAAACCGACTATGTGGAAAACATCGAAGAACTGCGGGAGCGGTACGCCGCACAGCTTCTTATGTATAAGCGCCTGCTCTCCGTGTCCCTCGGTCGGGAGGTCGCCGGAGCGGTAATCTGGTCGTTCCGCTTTGGGGAGGAAATCCCGGTGTAAAGCGCGCGGTTAGCGGCAGTTAAAGGAAGAATTTGAAGAGATTTTGCGTTCAATCAGTAAATAATCACCAATTAAATTTACAAAACCGAGACTGCTCCCGCGCCGCACAGATTTAACTTTTTCGGTGCAGTCTGTACGCCCTCAGGCTCATTCCGTTTTGCCGAGTTTTTCTGCTTTTTCACCTTTCCATAACAAATCCATTACAATCATAGTTTATAATACCGAAATATTATTATGCTTTTTGAGGTGATTAGTTGAAACACAAAATTGCAATGTTCATTCGGGTAATTTCAATTCCGCCCCTCATGGTAACTTATCTGCTCGCCCTCTTGTTCTTCTTTCGCGACGGAGTGTTCGCAACCACGGGTGAATTTATAACGGCGCTTGCCGCCTTGGCCATATTCCCCGCCCTCGCCTATCCGGTGGCGGCAATCGTTCCCTCTCTTCGCAAGGGCGGGCGTCCCATGCAGCGCAAAATTGCGTTTCTTTTCAGCGTAATCGGCTATATCGGCGGATTTATTTACGCCGTTATAGCAAAAATCTCAAAGCCGGTGCTCACAATTCTTGCGGCTTATCTTATTTCCCTTATGCTTCTTGTTCTTTTTAATAATGTTATAAAGATACGCGCCAGCGGCCACGCCTGCAGCGTCACAAGCCCGCTTTTCTTCGCCACCTACTATTTCGGCTTGGGCGCGCTTCTGCCCGCGGCGGCGCTCTATGCCACCATATTCTGGGCTTCCATTGTGACCCGGCGCCACACCGTAAAGGAATTCATTTTGGGAACGGCGGTGTGCATTGTTTCCGCCACCATGGCGATATTTGTGCTTATGCTTTGATTTTTCCTTTATTTTATGCCGAAAACCCCTTGACAAAGGGGTTTTTTGAATATATAATAGACTTTACAAAGAAGCAGAACGAACCGTTCTCGCCGTCCCATAGCTATGAGGCACGGCAAACAAGCTCCGATTAAGGCTCTGTCTTTTTCGGAATGACTCTGTGCGGTGCTTTCTTTGTATCGCACTTTTTTATTTTATTTGGAGGTGTTAAGCCATAGCAAAACAGGAACTGCTCATCAATGAGGAGATCCGCGAAAAGGAAGTCCGCGTGATCGACTCCGACGGCTCTCAGCTCGGTATTATTTCTGTAAAAGATGCCCTTGCAATCGCCGCGGAAAAAAATCTTGATCTCGTAGAGATCGCGCCCACCGCCACCCCCCATGTCTGCCGCATTATGGACTACGGCAAATATCGTTTTGAACAGGCAAAGCGCGAAAAAGAAGCAAAGAAAAATCAGAAGACAATCGAGGTCAAGGAAGTAAGGCTTTCCCTTAACATTGATACCAACGATTTCAACACCAAGCTTCGCAACGCTGTTAAATTCCTCGGCGACGGCAACAAGGTTAAGGTTTCCGTGCGCTTCCGCGGAAGAGAAATGGCTCATCCGGAGCTGGGCGTCACCATCATACAGAAGTTTATCGACGGCTGTGCCGAAGTGGGCAGCGTTGACAAGCAGCCTAAGCTTGAAGGAAGAAGTATGGTCGTTGTTATCTCTTCCAAAGCCCCTAAATAAAGTTCGTTTAATATTTGCTTTTTGCAATGATTTATCAGGAGGAACACTAAAATGAACGCAAAGCTCAAAACTCATTCCGGCGCAAAGAAACGTTTCCGCTTCACCAAAGACGGAAAGGTAAAACGCAATAAAGCTTTCAAATCCCACAAGCTCAACTCTCAGAGCAAGGATTCCAAACGTAAACGTAATCTCCGTCACGCAACCTATGCAGACTGCACCAACATGGAGAAGCTCAGAAAGATTATGCCCTACGCCTAATCGGCTTTCGGCACTCGGTTCTTTCAACCTAACAAAAACAAAGACAAATTACGGAGGTTAAATAACAATGGCTCGTGTTAAAGGCGGGATCATGTCCCATAAAAGAAGAAAAAAGGTTCTGAAGCTTGCTAAAGGCTACTATGGCGCAAGACACAGACTGTTTAGAACTGCCAAACAGGCGGTTATGAAATCCGGTCGTTATGCTTTCATCGGCAGAAAACAGAAAAAGAGAGAGTTCAGAAAGCTCTGGATCACTCGTATCTCCGCAGGCTGCAAAATGAACGGAATGAACTATTCCACTTTCATGAACGGCCTTAAGAAATGCGGTGTAACTCTCAACAGAAAGATGCTCTCCGAGATGGCAATTCATGACGCAGCAGGCTTTACCGCTCTTTGCGAACAGGCAAAGCAGGCTCTTTAATTTCGACAAATTACGCCCGGGTTATTTTAGCTCGGGCGAATTGCTTTATATAAAGCTAAATTTCGGGGGCTGTTTTGCCGCCTGAAAAATTGAAAAATTTACAGAATTACGGAGAAAAATCATGCTGATTACAAGCCGCGAAAACCCGCTTATAAAAGAGGCTGCCGCACTTGTTCGCGATAAAAAGGTTCGGAAGCAGACCGGTCTTTTTGTGGCGGAGGGAGCGAGAGCCTGCTTTGAGGCGGTGAAAAGCAGCGCCGAGGTGCTGCGGGTTTTTGTCACCGAGGAGGCGGCGAGCCGCTATTCGGAGTACACTGCGCCCCTTATTTCCGGCGCCGGAGAAGCCTATTATATCAGCGAAAGCGTCGCGGAAAAAATCAGCGAAACGAAATCTCCCCAAGGGGTATTTGCGGTATGCCGCGCCGGAGAAAATCCGCCGGATTTTGACCGTGACGGCGTTTTCGTGCTGCTGTCGGAGCTTCAGGATCCGGGCAACATAGGCACTATTCTGCGAACCTGCGAGGCCATGAACGTGCGCGGCGTTCTGCTGTGCTCATGCGCCGACATATATTCGCCGAAGGTGCTGCGTTCCGCCATGGGATGCCTTTTCAGACTGCCCACAGAGGTGCTTTCGAGCACGGAGGAGGGGCTTAAAAAACTGCATGAGCATGCGGTTTCCTGCTACGCCGCCGCCTTGAGCACAAAAGCAAAGCTGCTCCCCGATATTCGCTTTGCTCCAAAGAGCTGCATAGTCATCGGCAACGAGGGAAACGGGCTTTCCGCAAAGACCGTTTCGGAATGTGACGAAACCGTTATGATTCCCATGCCCGGGCGTGCGGAAAGTCTGAATGCGGCCTCCGCCGCGGCAATTCTGATTTATTCCGCTGCCGTTCAGGCGGGAATATAACTTAATTTAGGGTAAACGTTATGAGTTTATTGCATTGGGTATGGCTGGGGCTTGCCCTGCCGCCGGGAAGCCGTCTGATTGACGAAATTCTGCGGCAGTTCCCCGACCCGGAGGAATTTTCCTTGCGGGAGAGACGGGCATAGCGCAAATCGGCAGAATTTCCCGTGCGGATGCGCTGTACATTCGTAACACCGAGCTTTCCGACGCAGAAAAAGCCATGGAAACGGCGGAGGAATACGGCGCCGCGGTGCTTTGCCGCAACTCGCCGGAATATCCGCAAAGGCTGCTTGAGATTGAAACCGCACCGGCGGTGCTCTACGCCAAGGGCGACCTTTCCTGCCTTAACAAAGCGCCCGCCATCGCCGCCATCGGAACTCGCCGCATAAGCGATTACGGCAGGCGCATTTCCGGCGTAATCGGCGGAGGGCTCGGCAAGGCGGGAGCGGTTGTTGTGAGCGGAATGGCTCAAGGGGTTGACTCCGCCTGCCACGAAGCCTGTCTTGACGCCGGCGGGAAAACCGTCGCCGTACAGGGCTGCGGAATTTGCAATGTATTTCCCGCGGAAAACGAGGAGCTTAAAGAGCGGATTATTGCAAACGGCGCGGTCATAAGCGAGTTCGCGCCGGACGCAAAGCCGCAGTCCAGCTTTTTTCCCATAAGAAACCGCATTATTTCCGGCATGAGCATGGGCGTTTGCGTGGTGGAGGCTGCCGCCCGCAGCGGAACCTCCATTACGGCGCGAATAGCGGCGGAGCAGGGGCGAAAGGTTTTCGCCGTTCCGGCGGACGTGCTGCGTCCCACCTCTCAGGGAACGCTGCGGCTTTTGCGCAGCGGCGCAATCCCGGTGGCAAGCGCGGCTGACATACTCTCGGAGTACGAAAGTGAATTTCCGGCGGAATTTGACGCCGCGAAAAAGGCGCTGCCCACCCAGAGCCGCGAGCAGAAAAGCTCGGCGCGCTCCGTTCCGGAGCACAGCCCGCGGCAAAGCGATTTGCGGGTAAAGCGAGCCGCGCCGGAGGGGATTTCTCCCGAGGCGGCGGCGGTTTACGGAGTTATCGGCTTCGAGCCGCTTTCCGCAGACGAAATTTCCGATATGGCGAAGCTTTCCTCCGGACAGACCTCCGCCGCGCTTACGGAGCTTGAGATTTTCGGGCTTATAGCGCCTGCGGCGGGAAGGAGATTTGTTGCGGAATAATACGGTAACACAGAATTGAATCCGAGCGAACCGCGGCAATTCAGCGCACGGCGCGGTGCATGGGCTCCACACTCCGCTCTCCAATCTCCACACGATTCCGCATTATTCTGCGTCACAGCCGTAAATTCCCGTCCGCAGGGCGGACATTCCCATTCTATCTTAATATTTTCTCTCATTCAAAATAAATTTAGGGGGTTTATCATGGCACAGGAAACCAAAAGCAAAAAAAGCTCCGCAAAATCAGGCACAAAGAACCTTGTTATTGTGGAGTCCCCTGCCAAGGCAAAAACCATTGAAAAATATCTCGGACCGGATTATGAGGTGGAGGCATCCATGGGTCATGTGCGGGATCTTCCGAAGACCACTCTCGGAATAGACACCGCCCACGGCTTCACTCCCCAGTATATTCTCATCTCCGGCAAGGAAAATTTGGTGCGCGGCCTTAAAAAAGAAGCCGCCTCCGCCAAAAACGTATATCTCGCAACGGACCCCGACCGCGAAGGCGAAGCGATTTCGTGGCATTTGGCGAAGCTGCTGGGTCTGCCTATGGACGCGCTCAACAGAGTCACCTTTAACGAAATCACCCGCTACGGCGTGGAACAGGGCATGGCCTCCCCCCGGAGCATAGATCTCGATTTGGTCAACGCTCAGCAGGGACGGCGCGTGCTCGACCGAATTGTGGGCTACAAATTAAGCCCGTTCCTTTGGAAGAACATCCGCGGGGGAAGCTCCCTTTCCGCAGGGCGCGTTCAGTCCGTGGCGGTAAGCCTTATTGTGGACAGGGAACGGGAAATTCAGAGCTTCGTTCCCGAGGAATACTGGAGTATCGACGCAAAGCTCTGCGAAAAGGGCGAAACCTCCGCCTTTGCGGCAAAGCTTCAAACCAAAAACGACGAAAAATTCGATATTCACAACGAGGAGGAGGCAAACGTCGTTCTTGCGGAGCTGAAAAGCGTTCCCTTTACCGTTTCCGGAGTTAAAAAGAGCATACGCAAAAAGCAGCCCGCTCCGCCCTTCATCACCTCCACCCTTCAGCAGGAGGCTTCCATCAAGCTCGGCTTTCAGTCCCGCCGCACCATGCGCATAGCGCAGGAATTATACGAGGGCGTTGACGTTCCCGGAATGGGCGCCGTGGGTCTTATCACCTATATGAGAACCGACTCCCTGCGTATTTCCGCCGAGGCAAGAGCCGCCGCCGCGGAATACATCGAGCAGGTCTACGGAAAAGAGTATCTCCCCTCCTCCGCAAAGGTTTATAAGTCCAAGGGCAACGTTCAGGACGCTCACGAGGCAATTCGTCCCACCATGCCGGGGCTTGCTCCCGCAAGGCTGAAGGAATGTCTTTCCTCCGACCAGTACAAGCTGTATAAGCTTGTGTGGGACAGATTTATCGCAAGCCAGATGGCTCCCGCCCTTTACGACACCGTTTCCATAGATATTGCCGCCGGAGCTTACGGCTTCAAGGCCTCCGGCTTCACCGTGCAGTTCGACGGCTTCACCGTGCTCTATCCCTACGGCGACGAAGAAAAATCCTCTATACCGAAGCACGCCGCCGAGGGCGATGTGCTCAAGGTTCGGGAACTAAAGCCCAATCAGCACTTCACCGCACCGCCGAGCCGCTTCACCGAGGCTTCTCTTATCAAAGCGCTTGAGGAAAACGGCATAGGCCGCCCCAGCACCTATTCCCCCATTATCACCACCATTATTTCTCACAACTATGTGGAACGCGAGGGAAAGGCGCTGAAGCCCACAAGCCTCGGCATGGTAATAACGGATCTTATCCGCGAGCATTTCCCGAATATCATCGACGTGGGCTTTACCGCAAAGATGGAAAAGGATCTCGACAAGGTCGAGGCGGGAAAAGCCGATTGGGTGAGCATGATGAAGAAGTTCTACACCGAATTTTCAAAGGAGCTTGAAATCGCTCAGCAAAATCAGGGCAACGAGAAAATCAAGGTTCCCGAGGAAGAAACCGACGTGGTCTGCGAAAAATGCGGCCGCAAAATGGTGATTAAGAACGGTCGTTACGGCAAGTTCCTTGCCTGCCCCGGCTACCCGGACTGCAAAAACACCAAGCGCATTGTGGTGGAAACCCCCGGCGAATGTCCTCTCTGCGGAGGAAAGGTTCTTGCGAAGAAGTCCAAAACCGGAAAGTCCTATTACGGCTGCGAGCACAACCCCACCTGCCGCTTTATGACCTGGGACGCGCCTATTGCGGAAAAATGTCCCACCTGCGGAAAGAGCCTTTTGCAGAAGAAGGGCCGCGGAGCGAAAATCTATTGCTCAAATCCGGACTGCACCTACGAAAGGCCTGTGGAGAAGAAATAATGAATAAAATTACCGTTATCGGCGCGGGGCTTGCCGGATGCGAAGCCGCACACAAGCTCTCATCTTTGGGATTTTCCGTTCGGCTTTGCGAAATGAAGCCCGAAAAACACACTCCCGCCCAAAAAAGCGACGGCTTTGCCGAGCTTGTATGCTCAAATTCCCTCAAGGCCATGCGGCTTGAATCCGCCGCCGGTCTGCTCAAGGAGGAAATGCGCCGCCTCGGCTCCGTGACCATGGATGCGGCGGAGAAAACCTCCGTTGCCGCCGGAGGCGCGCTTGCGGTGGACAGGGAGCTGTTCTCCGAATATATTACGGAGAAGATTAAGTCCGACCCGAACATTGAAATCGTCACCGGAGAGGTGACAGAACTTCCCTCCGAGGGAATTGTGATAGTTGCAACAGGTCCCCTCACCTCCGACGCTCTTGCGGAAAGCCTGCGGCAGAAATTCGGCGGAACTCTTTCGTTCTTCGACGCCGTTGCGCCCATTGTCACCACGGATTCCGTGAATATGGACAGGATTTTTATGGGCGCACGGTACGACCGGGGTGAGGCGGACTATATAAACTGCCCCATGGAGCGGGACGAGTACGACGCCTTTTATGACGCGCTTGTTTCCGCGGAGCGCGCTCCCCTGCACGACTTCGATGTCGCCGACCCCAAGGTTTACGAGGGCTGTATGCCCATTGAGGTTATGGCGGGGCGCGGGCGCGACACCCTGCGCTACGGACCGCTGCGCCCGGTGGGGCTTATCGACCCCCACACAGGCCGCCGCCCTTGGGCGAACATTCAGCTTCGCAAGGAAAATGCCGCCGGAACCATGTATAACATAGTCGGGTTCCAGACCAACTTGAAATTCGGCGAGCAGAAGCGGGTTTTCTCCATGATTCCCGGACTTGAGCACGCGGAATTTGTTCGGTACGGAGTTATGCACAGGGACACCTTTATGGATTCGCCCCGTCTGCTCTCAAAGTCGCTTTCCCTCAAAAGCGAGCCGCGGCTGTTCTTTGCGGGACAGTTCACCGGAGTTGAGGGCTACACGGAATCCGCCGCCACGGGTATTTTGGCGGGAATAAACGCCGCGCGCTTTGCAAGCGGCGAGGAGCCTTTGGTGCTTCCGCCGGAAACCATGCTCGGCGCGCTTGTAAACTACATCACGGACGAAAGCGTAGACAATTTCCAGCCCATGGGCGCAAATATGGGAATTTTGCCTCCGCTTGAAAAGAAGATACGCCACAAGGACGAGCGCTATGCCGCGCTTGCCGAAAGAGCCATTGCCGGTTTGGAGGCGGTTTTATGAAAGTTATAATTGATATGTACGGCGGCGACAACGCCCCGAAAGCACCAATTCTCGGCGCCGCTATGGCGGCAAAGGAGCCGGGAACCGAAATCGTTGCGGTGGGAAATGAAGCGGAAATGCGGAAAATCTGCGAGGAAAACAATATTTCCGGCTTTGAGTTCATCGACGCACCCATGGTTATGCCCGTTTGCGCCGAGCCGACGGAAATTCTGAAAGAATATAAACAAAGCTCCCTTGCGGTGGGGCTTAAGGCCTTGGCGGACGGCCGCGGCGATGCTTTTGTAAGCGCGGGCAGCACCGGAGCCATAGTCGTGGGCGCAACCCTTATTGTAAAGCGCATAAAGGGAATAAAACGCGCGGCGCTTGCCTCCGTAATTCCCGGCCTTGACAGAAGCTATATGCTCCTTGATCTCGGCGCAAACGTGGAGTGCCGCCCGGAAATGCTCTGCCAGTTCGCTTCCATGGGAAGCATATATATGAACAAGCTTGAGGGCGTCAAAAACCCCGAGGTGGGACTTATAAACATCGGCGCGGAGGAAAGCAAGGGCGGCGAGCTTCAAAAGGAAGCCTATAAGCTTCTGAAGGAATCCGACCTCAACTTCATCGGAAACGTGGAGCCCCGGGATTTGCCGAATGGCGTTTGCGACGTTGCTGTTGCGGACGGCTGGACGGGAAATATCGTGCTCAAGCTCACCGAGGGACTTGTAAGCGCCTTCGGCAAAAAGCTCAAGGGCGTTATGATGAGCAGCCTTCTTACCAAGCTCGGCGCGCTGACAATGAAGGGCGCGCTGACGGACTTCAAAAAGAGCATGGACTATACCGAAAGGGGCGGCGCGCCTCTCCTTGGCATAGCGAAGCCCGTAATCAAGGCTCACGGAAGCAGCGACCCCAAGGCGTTTATGAACGCCGTTCGCCAAGCGAAAGCATTTTACGAACAGGACGTTGTGGGACATATCTCCGCAGCGGTTGCCGCACAAAAGGAGGGATAAGCTTTGCCCTGTGTAAACGGTTTTGAAAATCTGAGCAAGCTCGAAGAAAATCTCGGCTATAACTTTAAGAATATTCATTTTCTCGAGGTGGGCGTGACCCACTCCTCCTATGCCAACGAAGCGAGGGGGCATATCGAATACAACGAACGCCAGGAATTCCTCGGCGACGCGGTTTTGAGCATTATAGTTTCCGACTATATTTTCGAAAACTACACGGAGCTGCCGGAGGGCGAGCTTACAAAGCTGCGCGCTTCGCTGGTCTGTGAAAAATCCCTCTGCGAATTTTCCACGGAGCTTCACATGGGCGAATTTCTCCGCCTCGGTCACGGCGAGGAGCTTATGGGCGGCAGAGAAAGACCCTCCATTTTGGCGGACGCCTTTGAAGCGGTGCTCGCCGCCATTTATCTTGACGGCGGCATAGAGCCTGCCACGAAATTCGTGCTCGGCTTTGTGAAGCGTTCTCTCTCTCATGTGGAAAACGTTCCCTTCAAGGACTACAAGACCCTGCTTCAGGAGATTATTCAGAAAAATCCGGAGGAACGCCTCAGCTACAATCTGGTGGGCGAATCCGGCCCCGACCACGATAAACGCTTTGAGGTGAACGTCATGCTCAACAGCAATATAATCGGTCACGGCGTGGGCAAAAGCAAAAAATCCGCAGAGCAGCTTGCCGCAAAGGAAGCGTTGGAGCTGATGGGCGAATGAAGCACGCAAACGTTGCCTTTTTTGTGCCCATGGTGGGCTGCCCCCACAGATGCTCGTTCTGCGACCAAAATTCCATAACCGGCGAGGCCGGCGTTCCCACCCCGGCGGAGGTTGACGAAACCCTAAAGAGAGCCGCAAGGCAGCTTCGGGGGTTCGGCGACAAAACCGAAATCGCATTTTTCGGCGGAAGCTTCACCATGATTCCGGAGGAGCTTATGCGAAGCCTGCTTGAGCCTGCGGCGAAGTGGGTTCGGCGTGGAGCTTTTTCCGGAATACGCCTGAGCACCCGTCCGGACGCTATTGACGAGCACATTATTTCCGTGCTCAAGGAGTACGGCGTAACCTCGGTGGAGCTTGGCGCTCAAAGCAGCGACGACGAGGTTTTGGCGAAAAACCTGCGCGGACACAGCTTCGAGGACACCAAACGCGCCTGTGAGCTGATTAAAGCCGCGGGTTTTTCTCTGGGGCTTCAAATGATGACGGGTATGCCCGGCAGCAGCCGTGACAAGGACATTATGACGGCGGCTCGGTTCGCCGCGCTGAAGCCGGAAACCATGAGAATTTATCCCGCTCTCGTGCTCAAAAACACCCTTATGGCAAAATGGTACGAGCGCGGCGAATACACACCGCAGACCGTGGACGAGGCGGCGGAGCTTTGCGCGGAGCTGCTGGACATTTTTGACCTCTATGGTGTAAAGGTCATCCGTATGGGGCTTCATGCGGAGCAGTCCCTTGAGGAAAGCCTTGTGGCGGGTCCCTATCACCCCGCGCTCAGAGAAATTGCGGAAAGCCTGCGCTTTCGCAAAAAAATCGCGCCGATGCTCACCCGCCTGCCGAAGGGCAGATACATACTTTCCGTGGCGAAAAGCGATATTTCAAAATGCATCGGACAGAAGCGCAGCAATATCGAATATTGGTATTCGCTGGGGTACGAAATCCGTGTGAAAGAGGACAGCACCCTTTCCGGCGGGGATTTCTGCGTCAATTTAGAATACTGAGTAATGCGGAATGCGAATCTCGGCTCCCCTGTGCTCTCCGAGGCGAACTGAGCGCGAATCTCGGCTCCCCTGTGTAAGGGGAGCTGTCACGGCGATAAAAGATAAAGCGCCGTGACTGAGGGGTTGTATCCGCGACCAGTGATAGCGTTTACACCAAACTTTGACAGCAAAATTAAATCTGTGCGATTTACGGCGGA
>USFO01000001.1 GCA_900553955.1 uncultured Oscillospiraceae bacterium | reverse complement strand
GGCAGCACCTCCGGCTCCGGCGTTATCAAGATTACCGCAAACGCCGCCGCCAAGGGCGAACAGAACCCCCACACCGGCGCTCCGGTGATGAGCATGGCGCCTGCGGTGCTCGTGCTCGCGGCAGCGGCACTCGTGCTCAAAAAGCGCGGATAATATCTAACCAAAAATTCTTCTCCTTTCTTTATTTCATTTTTATTGCAATCGGCAAGGCAAAAATCCCCTTCGCGTGGTCAGCGCGAAGGGGATTTTGCTGGATGGAATTATGGAGGAGCTGCCGCGAACCAAAATTCAAAATAAATTTATAAGTAGTAAATCAGTAGTAAAATAAATTTTACCAATTTCACAAATCCTGATTTTATGAGGGGTCACGGGCATAAAAGTCGGAAATGGGCACATTTAAGAAAAATTTAATAGTACTGCCGCAAAAGCGGCGCTTTTGGCACGTTTACCGCGAACCTGCACCAAAAATGGCGCAGCTTTTAGATTGATGAATATTTGTTTGATTATAAAATGAATATAAAATAACTTAATATTACACATATATATCGTATCAACTAAATATATTATACTACCGAAACGCATTATATAATGAATGTGTATTCGGAGGTGATATGCTTTGAGCGAATCTCTTAAAATAAAAAAGCGGGGAGAGGATGACCACCGAGTGGTCAGCATAAGAGTCGGCGCTAACCTTCTTGAAAAGATAGATAAAATTGCCGGTGAAAGCAATCGTTCCCGCAACGAAGTTATCAATCTGATCCTTGAGCACGGTGTGGAGAACATCGAAATTGTTTGAATACGGACTTGGGCACGGAATAGGCTTGGATTGAACACGACTTTAACAATTTGAACACGGCTTAGACGGCTCAAGCACGATTTGAGCACGCAGCAAGTGTGGCACATATAGTTTGAACATAAGTTTCGTGCGCCTTGAGCACGGAACGAGCACATATTAAAATAATTTGAGCACGGCTTTTTAGCACGAGCACGAATGACGCAAAAAAGCCGCCCTAAAGGGCGGCTTTTTCATCATATAGTGAATTAGGCTTTGTCAACACCGTCAACATACTCGGTGAGTTTGAGTACGTTGCAGCTGTAACCCCACTCGTTGTCGTACCATGCAACAAGCTTGATGAAGGTATCGGTAAGCGCAATACCCGCTTTTGCGTCGAAGATGGAGCCGTGAGAATCGCCAAGGAAGTCACTGGAAACAACGGCGTCCTCGGTGTATCCGAGCAGACCTTTGAGCTCGCCCTCGGAAGCGGCCTTGACTGCGGCGCAGATTTCGTCGTAGGAGGCGGGCTTCTCAAGATTTACGGTGAGGTCAACAACGGAAACATCAAGGGTGGGAACACGGAATGCCATGCCGGTGAGCTTTCCTGCAAGGGAGGGGATAACCTTGCCGACTGCTTTTGCTGCACCGGTGGAGGAAGGAATGATGTTGCCCATGGAAGCACGGCCGCCTCTCCAGTCCTTTTTGGACGGGCCGTCAACGGTTTTCTGAGTGGCAGTGACGGCGTGAACGGTGGTCATAAGGCCTTCCTTAATGCCGAAATTGTCGTGGATGACCTTCGCAAGAGGAGCA
Organism: uncultured Oscillospiraceae bacterium; assembly: GCA_900553955.1. GTDB lineage: Bacteria > Bacillota > Clostridia > Oscillospirales > Ruminococcaceae > UMGS1668. The sequence goes on along the minus strand of USFO01000001.1, from coordinate 70,856 downwards.
AGGCAGTTGGTGGTGCAGGAGGCATTGGAAATAACGTTCATGTCGGAGGAATAGGTTTCGTTGTTTACGCCCATAACGAACATGGGAGCGTCCTTGGAGGGCGCGGTAATGATAACCTTGCGTGCGCCTGCGTTCAGGTGAGCCTGGCAGGCGTCCACGGTTTTGAAAACGCCGGTAGCTTCGATAACATATTCAACGCCGTCTGCGCCCCACGGAATTTCTGCGGGATCTTTGAAGCCGTATACGTTGACTTCGTGGCCGTTTACGATAAGCTTGCCGTTTTCAGAAGAAAGCTCGCCGTCAAATTTGCCGTGTGCGGTGTCGTACTTCGCCATGTAGGCCATATAGTCGGGATCAACAAAGGGATCGTTGATTGCGACGATTTCAAATTTTTCGGGCTGCGCTGCCGCTGCGCGGAAAACAAGTCTGCCGATGCGGCCAAATCCGTTTATGCCAATTCTGATCATGAAAGATAACCTCCCAAAATATTTTTACAGCTATAATTTTATTATATTTTAATTGCCTTGGCAAGAATTTTAAAATTATTCTGTGTAACTGTATAAACAGCACGGAAAATCCACCTCTTTTTTGGTTATTGCGTAGAAATTGCTTGCGGGATCGGACACCCCGCATTGATAATATTGATAATTATTACAAAGGAGCGGAAAACGTATGACGGAAAAAAGACTTCGCCCGACAAAAACCATAAGCACAAAAACAATTTCGTATTTAAGCGAAAAAGTGTGCGAAAAAATAAAGGACGCTGCCTATGCGAACATTGTAAATGCGGTAAAAAACGATAAGGCGGCCGCAGAGCAGGTGGTGGCGGATTCTTATTACATTTTGCATGTTCAGCAGGAATTCGGTGACTATTGCAAGATAATTTCCGGCGAATACAAGGCGGAGAAGGGACTTTACGATATATGCGAAGAACTGCGCCCCCTCTGCGATACAACATCCCGTATCCTCAGCAAAAAGAATGTGCAATTTGCCTATACTGTTCCGGAATCCCCGATTTACGTGCTGATAGACTGCAGCGAAATCCGGCAGGCACTTTCGGCGATGGTGCTTAACTCCATTGAGCATATAAAGTTTGGCGGAAAAATTGAAGTGCGCGTGGAGGAAACCGCCCGCACCGTAAAAATTTCAGTTCACGATAACGGCGATGGCATGGACAAAGAAACATTGAGCCGCTGTATGGAACCGTTTTTCAGCGGAAGAATCGCTTCCGGCAACAAGCAGCCGCTTGGGCTTGGGCTTACACTGGCGCGGTATTATGTGCAGGATTGCGGCGGCAGAATAAGAATAAAAAGCTTTGACAAAAAAGCAACCCATGCGGAAATCATAATTCCGAAACCAAAGGGATTTTCTGTTGACGAGGTGCGAAGCGTGCCAAAGTCGCTGGCAGGGTATGACGACAGCGAAATTGAGAGGGCTATGGCTCTGATTTTGTGAAGCGGTCGCCTTTTGAGTGGCTGAGGGTGTATCAGAAATGCGGCATATCGCTTGTACAAAACTTCTCCGCCTGTTGAGAGAATGTCCGGCTCTCGATAGGCGGCAATAGCGTTTTTTAGTTTCCCCGCCGACAGGGGGCTAGCTTTGTTGTACCAAAATGCGCAAAAAACACCCCCGCAGGTTTAACTGCGGGGGCGCAGGAAAAGTTGACAATGCGTTTTTGATGCTATTCGGGGAAGTACTCTGAAACAGGGAATCCGTCAGCAAGTACCCAATCGGAGTCGCTCTGTCGGAAATACCAGCGGCCATCGGGATCGTATACGGCAATATTTGTAGATTCAAACGTTTCTACGGGTAAAGTTATTTGCACGTCCGGTCCATATAAATAGCCAAAGCCGGATTTACCATCCCAGTCGGGATCAAAGGTAAGCTCGAAAACAGTCCTAACGGCGAGAAAACGCTTTGCAAGGATATAATTACAATATAATTCACTGTTCCAATACTGCTTAATCCAACTTTCGGTGAATGATGAATCAATTTCACAAGATAGTATTTTACAGCTTTTAACTTCGGGATAATGCTCGTACCGGTCAATAAAATTTTTTTGAACATCATCTAGACATGATTTGGCAAAGCTGCCTTTTGAATCGATTTCACTCGTTTGTGGCGGCTTGGAATTATATGCCGCAATTTCTTCATGTGAATCAGCAAAAACTTGCCTGAGCTTGGTGACAGTACAGTTGTCATAAGTGTTGAATGGAACACAAAATTTATTTATAACCTGCCATTTGCCACTTTCGTCACGAAGCACAACATATGTAAAATCAATCTGATTTTCACCGTAAGTAAAGCAGCCGCTTCTCTCAAAAATGAGTCTTGAATTTTCATCTGTGAAATCAAGCTTTTGCACTGTGCAAACAGCGACAAGGTTTCTTTCCAAATAGTCGGAATTATAAAGCGCACTATAATCGTTTGAATAAGCTCCTGAACATGGCGTCTCCAGAATGTTATTTATGTGGAAATTTGTAGCCGGCAAACTAACCGCTATTTTCACTATATGGTGGCTGCTTATAAGATTGCTGTCAGCGCGATACTGAAAATTCTCAATATAATTTTCCACGGCTGAAATAGCTCCTTCTATTTCAGGACTGCTTTCTTCAATAGAGGAAAGGCATATTTCGTAAGAGGACTTTTGCGGTGAACAGCAGCATAAAAGCAGTATTGAAAGTACCAAGATGAAAAGCTTGGCATATCTTTGTGTTTTATTTGTTGTGAATGAGCACATGAGAATAAACCAATCCCTCCGAGCAAAGTATGTTGTTTATGCTATGTTGGGCACGAGCATTCAATATAAAAATTTACACTTCTTAATTGCCGTCGCATGGCGACACATTGCCCATGGGACTCACCTCAAATCTATTTTACAAGTGTCGTGTTTTGGCTGCGCTTACTATTCTAAAGCAATATACTTGCTTTCTGTTTACATTTATGTAAGTATTGTTCTAAAATCATTATACAACAATTACAAGACTTTTCAATCAGCATAATCACCAAAATATGTACCGTGTTTTTGTGCAAAATGGCTACCAATGTAGTTTACAAAAGCCCCCGCAGGTTTAACTGCGGGGGCGCTCTAAATACATTATGTATTGGGATTTTCACCTTTCGTGTCGAGAATAACAAGCTTCCACGAGCCCTCCGGCATGGAAAGCTCCGCCGCAATCTTGTTTATCGAATTTTCAAATTCGGGAAGGGCTTCTTTGTGGACATTTACGGCAACAAAGCTGTATTCCTCGGAAAGAATGGCGATTATTTTCCGCTCGGAGGGGCTGTTCAGCGCCTCAACTTTCTCGGCAAAGGCTTCAAGCTTGCTGTGCGGGCAGTAGTCGCCCTCGAGAATATTCACCTTGTACGGTTTGCCGGCGTATTCGCCGATAACTTTATCAATGTTGCCGCGGTTTATTGCCAGCACGGTTAGCTCAACCTTGTCGCCCTTGAAAAGGTACAGCCCGCCGTAATCGTCGCCGGAGAGGTTGTCCCTCAGATAAGCTTCCAGTGCTGTGGCGCGCTCGCAGTCGTCCTGATACTTTTTGTCTTCGTCAGTCATTTCTAATGATTCGCCGCCCGGCGTTTGGACGTTGGGCTGTTTCTCCGCTTCGCCGAAAGATTTGCTTTCGGGCAGACCGCTTGAATCATCGGAAATGCTTGTGCTTTCGGAAAGGCTGCTTGAATTGCTTGAAGCGGGAACGCCCGCTTGGCAGGAGCATAGAAGTAAAATTGCAACGAGGAACAGAGCTGCTTTTTTCATTTTTGTCACACATCCTTTCGAGCAAAGTGCTTTTTGCGGTTATCATATACTGTAATAAAATTATATACTACAACTGTAATTATTTCAATCAGCATAATCACCAAAATATGTACCGTGTTTTTGTGCAAAATGACTACCAATGTAGTTTACAAAAGCCCCCGCAGGTTTAACTGCGGGGGCGCTCTTTTGTTTATTTGGAATGTTTGTCTTTAACTTTTCTTATTTGAAATCCCGCTGCTACGGCGAAAATTACAGAAGCCGAAAGGAACATAACCGGAACGGCTTCGATATGGGACGGTTTGTTGGCGGAAATGTTGCTGTAATATTCGGCGCCGGTGTATGGGTTGCCGTTTTCGTCAAGAGAGTTCGGTGCTTTTTCGGGCATTTGCGCGCTTATTGTGTATAAATCGGAAACGCGGTAAACGGAGCCGACCGTAAGAACATTTGCAGTTTCAAGGCATTCGACGGACGGAATAAAAAATTCGCTGTTGCTGTCGTAAATCAGCGTTCCAACGGCAAAGCCGGAAATTATGCAGTATTTTGCGGAAGCGTTGTTCAAATCAATGCTGCTGAGTGCTTTCGTGGCTTTGTTGTTCAGACGGAGCGCCGGGTTGTTGAATTCGTTAAGTTCACCGACTTCCTGCATTTCGAGCTTGTCCGAGAGTATGCAGTAGCCCACCGCTTTGTTGCCGTTATAGGCAAAAGCAAAATACTGATTTTTTGGAATGAGAAAGCTTTCAAGGCTTTTTCCGCGTGAAATTTCCGCTAACATATTTTGAAGTTTCTCTGTCAATTCGGTATCGGTATAGTAAATCGGAATCAGCTCGTCGGTTTTGGCTTTTGCCTGCACGCCGAGGGTTTCGTAGGAATCGGTTATGTCGATTTCTTTTCCGAACGAAGCGGATTTGTCGACATAATAGCTTGATTTAATGCCGTCATAGGCGGTTATTTTCTCCGCTGCAAACGCAGTTGCGGAGAGCATGAGAACCGCGCATATAAAAGCGGAAAAGCTTATAGCAAATTTTTTCATAAGTACCCTCCTGTTGCACGATATACAGATACATCTTTGCAAATATTATACATTACTTTCTTAAATACTACAATTGACATAATAAACAAAGTTAAGGCTCTTCATTGATATATATTTCAAAAATGCTACAAATGGCGTAAAGATATAATTAAAAGAATCTTTTTGAGCACAACGACTATCGCTTTGTTTCCGCGAAGTCTGCCGTTTCAAAAAGCCTTCACTTATATAAACGAAAAAATCCGCAAAATGTTACACATATTTTCAAGCGTTTACAAAAAGTTCACAAATGAGATTGTTTTGTATAAACGCTGTAACCGGTTGCGGATACAACTCCTCAGTCGCGCCGAAGGCACGCCGGCTCCCCTTATACAGAGGTGCCGAGCTTTGCCGCGAAAATTCCGCATAAAAAAGCGGTTTTTTCGCATAATGGAGGTTGACAAAGGACAAAATCAATGTTATAATCTTTCTTGCCGCTTGCCATTGGCTCTATAAGTGCGCCTTTTTGGCGCCGCCATCACGCAGCGAGTCTATAAAAAAGAAGGAATATCATGTACGCAGTAATCGAAACCGGCGGCAAACAGTATCGCGTAGAAGCTAACGATACTATTTACGTTGAAAAACTCGAAGCCAACGAAGGCGAAGTAGTAACTCTTGATAAGGTTCTTGTTCTCGGCGGCGAAAGCCTCAAGGTAGGCGCACCCTATGTTGAAGGCGCAAAAGTTACCGCAAAGGTTGTAAAGACCGGCAAAGGCAAGAAAATCAATGTTTTCACCTATCGCTCCAAAAAAGGCAGCAAACGCGCTCTCGGTCATCGTCAGCCCTACACCAAGCTCACTATCGAGGCTGTTGAAGGCTGAAAACCATGATCCGCGCCGAATTCTTTTATAAAAAAGGAACGCCCCTCCGCTTTACTGTAAGCGGGCACGCGGGCTATGCGGAAAACGGAAAAGACATTGTATGTGCGTCGGTAAGCTCCGCAGTACAGATGGCGATAAACGGTATCACCGAAATAGTTAAAACCAACTGTTCGGTGAACGTAGGACGGGACGGCTATATTGAATGTGTCCTTCCGCCTGAACCCCGCCCCGCGGCGATACATTTTGTATCCGCTCTGAGGCTTCAGCTGAAGCTTCTGTCGGAGGATTTTCCGGGCACAATCAACCTTATAATTACGGAGGTATAATATCATGCTTAGACTTAGTATGCAGTTCTTCGCCCATAAAAAAGGTATGGGCTCCACTAAAAACGGCCGCGATTCCGAATCTAAGCGCCTTGGCGCAAAAAGAGCGGACGGCCAGTTCGTTCTTGCAGGAAACATTCTTGTAAGACAGCGCGGAACTCACATTCATCCCGGTGAGAATGTCGGCAAAGGCTCTGACGATACTCTCTTCGCACTCTCCGACGGCGTCGTAAGATTCGAGCGCCTCGGTGCAGACAAGAAGAAAGTCAGCGTATATCCTGTCGAGCAGTAATTGCTTATTAAAACGGGGGCGGAGTGTAAAAATCCGTCCCTTTTTTAATGCTTTTTGTGCTGTGCCCGTCGGCACGGCTTTTGGAGGTATATAATGTTCGTTGATACAGCGAAAATAAGGGTAAGAGCGGGAAAAGGCGGCAACGGCGCCGTGAGCTTCCATCAGGAGAAGTTCGTCAACGCCGGCGGCCCCGACGGCGGCGACGGCGGTCGCGGCGGTAATGTCGTATTTGTGGGGGATACCAATGTTTCCAGCCTTATCGACTTTAAGTACAAGAAAAATTACGCCGCAGAGGACGGCAAGCCCGGCTTTTCCAAGCGCTGCACAGGCAAATCCGCACCGGATCTTATCATAAAGGTTCCGGTGGGAACCCTTGTGAAGGACGCGGAAACCGGACGCATTGTAGCGGATGTTTCCGACAAGGAGCCGCATATTGTGGCTCGCGGAGGCAAGGGCGGCTGGGGTAACAGCCATTTTGCAACCCCCACACGGCAAATTCCCCGCTTCGCCAAGCCCGGCTACCCCGGCGAGGAGCTTGAGCTCACCCTTGAGCTGAAGCTTTTGGCGGATGTGGGTCTTGTTGGCTTCCCGAACGTGGGCAAATCCACGCTTATTTCCGTGGTTTCCGCCGCAAAGCCCGAAATTGCGAACTATCCGTTCACCACACTGACTCCGGTGCTCGGCGTTGTGCGCGTGGACGAGGGCAGCTCCTTTGTTATGGCGGACATTCCCGGCCTTATTGAGGGCGCCGCGGAGGGAGTCGGACTCGGTCACGATTTTCTTCGCCATGTGGAACGCTGCCGCCTGATACTTCATGTTATCGACATTGCGGCTTTGGAGGATCGCGACCCCATAGAGGACTACAAAAAAATCAATGCGGAGCTGGAGAAATTCTCTCCGGAGCTTCGCGCTCGCCCGCAGATAGTCGCTTTGAACAAGGCGGACGCCGCCATTGAGGAAATGATAGACGAGTTTAACGACTTCGCCAAGGAGCAGGGCTTTGAAACCTATCTCATTTCCGCCGCCACCGGCGAGGGCGTGCAGGAGCTTATGCACGCGGTGGAACGCGAGCTTGCAAAGCTGCCGCCGGTGCTCCGCTACGAGGCGGAGGAGCCTGTTCGGGAGGAAATCACCGCCAAGCAGGAGTTCACCGTCACCGTGGAGGACGGAGTTTATATTGTCGAAGCACCGTGGCTTGCCCACGCTCTCGGCTTCGTCGATTTGGACGACTACGAATCCCTGCAATATTTTCAGCGTGTGCTCCGCCTTTCCGGCATTATCGACCGGCTTGAAGAAATGGGCATAAACGAGGGCGACACCGTCAGCATCCTCGATATTGAATTTGAATATATGAGATAATGCAAAAATCCCGCACCGTGAAAACGGCGCGGGATTTGTTTTAGTCCGGTTTGGCATAATCTATTGACTTTTTGAAACCGCAGTACTATAATGAAGACGAAAATTAACTTTATGAACAGGCGGTGGAAATAATGGAATTGAAAAAAATTGCTGTTTTGGCACTGGCGGCACTTATGATTGTGACATTTGCGGCGTGTTCGAACAATGCAGAGGTGCAGAGCGAGCCTGAATCCTCGTCGGAATCCTCACAGCCCGAGGAAAGCTCCGACACACAGGCGAGCAAAACCCCGGAGGAATTTGCCGAGGAAATCGGCTACATGACCCTTGAAGAAATTACAGCGGCGGGCTATTACCCGGACTGGATGCAGCCGCATACCTACATAGTTTATGACGAAAACTGCGTGCCGGAAATCATTGCGGGCGGCGAGCTTACGATTGAGGACGCCATGAATATGGAAGAGTTCCCTACGATGGATTTTTGTCAGTTTGACGATGAGATGAAAATCGAGCCGAATACGAAAGCCGAGTACGACCTCCACGGATTTATTCAGAATATTTATCACCTTTGGCCGGACGGCAGCTATAACCTTGACTACCCGCCGGAAAATTTACAGTCAAACGGCTGAAACGCTGCGAAGCATCTCTCATAGCATCTCTCAAGGCATCGCTCATTCTGACTTATGAAATGAGCGATGCTTTTTTGAAAAAAGCCCTTTGCAAAGGGAAAAAATGCTGCTATAATATATATGAAAGCTACGAGGAGTGATGAAAATGAAAAGTAAAAATCCGCCTTTTGAAATTACGGAGAAAATACTTTCCGACGTTGCGGAAATAGCCGAACTTGCAGGGAAAATCGGCTCGACGGAAAGACTTTCCGCGAACCCGACCTTGCGCAAAACAAACCGCATAAAAACGATTCACGGTTCGCTCGCTATCGAGCAGAACACCCTCAGCATAGAGCAGATTACGGCGGTTCTGAACGGCAAAAAAATAATCGCTCCGCCAAAGGATATTGCGGAAGTCAAAAATGCGTATGAAATTTACGAGCATATGGATATGCTTGACCCATATTCAATAGAATCCTTGCTTGCTGCGCATGGCGTGATGATGCGCGGGCTTGTGGACGAAGCGGGCGAGCTGCGCTCGCGCCCGGTGGGAGTAGTAAACGGCGCGGGGAAAATAATCCACTTCGGAACTTTGCCCGCATATGTGCCGGACGCGCTCGAAAATCTGATGAATTGGACAAAAAGCAGCGAGCTGCCGCTGCTTATCAAAAGCTGCGTGTTCCACTACGAATTTGAGCTTATACATCCGTTCATTGACGGCAACGGCAGAGTTGGGCGGCTTTGGCATACGCTGCTTTTGTCAAAATGGAATGCGCTGTTTGCGTGGCTTCCTGTGGAATCAATAATTCATGACCGCCAGAACGAATACTATGAAGCGATAAACAGCTCCAACGAAGCGGGAGAGTCCACGGAATTTATTGAATTTATGCTTGAAGCAATTAAGGCTGCTCTTGTGGAAGCAGCAGAAACAGAAAATGCGGCAAGCAGGAAGCCGCTTTCGGAAGAAAGGAAGTGGAAAGCAGCCGAAAAGTACCTGCAAAAGAATGGCAAAATTCAAAACTCCGACATTTGCAAATTGCTGAAAGTTTCACCCTCAACGGCGAACAGACTGCTTAGCAGCTGGGTTCAAGGCGGCAGGCTGGAACGCTTTCGCGACGGCACCGTGTGGAAATACAGAGCAAAATAACGCAACAACTCCCCCTGCCGTTTGGCAGGGGGTAACTTTTTACTGATAATTTTCGTAAATGCCGTCGTACTTTGTTTCAAACCATTCCTTTACATCCGCATCTATATATTCGGTATCGGCAAAGGTATAGGCTATTGTGCCATCCATCAATTCGAGTGCGACGGGTTCGAGGATGACCATATGATCTTCGTCTATGGCATAGACATATTCAACACACCCGACCTGATAAGAACTTTCACTTAGTGGCACGTTATTCCTCCAGCAAAGGAAAGTGTTTTCCGCTGTCGCTTCGGGAAGGTTCTTCGGGTCGGGAAAATCATCCGGGTAGGGCGCGTGGTGATTTTCCATTTCGGTAAAAGTTCCGTCGCGATAGCTTTGTATCCGCTGTTCCACGCGTGAAATGTACAGGCTGTGCTTTCCGGATTCGTAAATATCTTTTGCTTTCATTTCGTAATAGAGAGGGTCGTCGTCGTCAAGCCACGTTTTTTCGGGCTCCTGTGAAGTTTCGGTTTCGCTCTCCGAACTTTCCGAAGCGGAAGTCCTCGGTTCGCTTTCCGAACTGACGGCGGGCTTTTCGGGCATGTTGCAGGCGCATAGTATAGCGAGCATAAGAAGCAGTGCAAATATCTTTTTCATGAATATACCTCCCTTAATTCAGCTTTTGAAGTTCGGCAAAAGCTTTGCCGCATTTCCATTATAGCATATCATTGAAATATTTGCACTATATTTGTAAAAAAAGTTTGACAATAGCGCACAAAAACTCCCCCTGCCGTTCGGCAGGGGGAGTTGTCATACCCATTAAACTAAAAAATCAATCCTCATCCTCGTCGGCGGGCATATCCCAGTTGTGCCATACGTTCTGAACGTCGTCGTTATCCTCAAGCTGGTCGAGGAGCTTGGTCATTTTCAGAACATTGTCCGGGTCGTCGATGGAGGAGGTGGTCTGCGGAACATAGGCAATATCCGCGGAAGCGAAGCGATAACCCATGTTGTAGAGCGCGTCGCGCACTGCGGGGAAATCGTTCGGCGCGGTGACAATTTCGGCTATGCCGTCTTCGTACTTGAAGTCATCGCCGCCTGCTTCCATAACGTCTTCCATCAGCTTGTCCTCGTCAAGGTCTTCGTCTTCGATTACGATAACGCCCTTGCGGTCGAACATAAAGGAAACGCAGCCGCTCTGACCGAGGTTGCCGCCGAATTTGTCGAAATAGTGGCGGATGTCGCCGGCGGTACGGTTGCGGTTGTCGGTGAGGGTTTCCACAATAACCGCAATTCCGCAGGGACCGTAGCCCTCGTACACAATATCTTCAAAAGTGGTTTTGTCGCCCATACCGGCGGCTTTTTTGATGGTTCTGTCGATATTGTCGTTCGGCACATTGTTGGCCTTCGCTTTAAGGATAAGAGCCTGCAGCTTGCTGTTGTTGTTGGGGTCAGGGCCTCCTTCACGAACTGCCACGGTGATTTCACGACCGATTTTGGTGAAGATCTTGCCGCGGGCAGCGTCTATGCCTTCTTTTTTGCGTTTAATGGTACTCCATTTGGAATGTCCTGACATTTTAATTATCGCCCCTTATAGGAAAATTGTTTTACAAAAAATTTTAACATATATTCGCTCACTTTGCAAGGGCTTTGCATAAAAATATGCCAAAACCGAGGCAGAAACCGCATTTTTTCATTGAAAGCAGCCGCGGGATATGCTATATTTAATATGTATTATTATAGGCGGGGGCGTTTTTGCATGAACATTGACGAATTGAGAGCAAAAATCGACGAAACGGATTTGGCAATGGCGGAGCTTTTTGAGCGCCGCATGGAGCTTTGCGCCCAAATTGCCGAAGAAAAGGCGCAAAGCGGCGCGCAGATTTTCGACCCGAAGCGGGAGCAGGCGATGCTCGCCGCCTGCGGAAAGCGCGTTTCGCCGAAAGTCGCACCGCTCTATCGGGAGCTTATCGAAAAGGAAATTGCCCTTTCAAAGCGGTATCAGCGGGGGCTGCTGCACCGCCTGCCGGAAAATATAGCTTTAGAGCGGGGCTGCCTCCACCGCATAGACGAGCTTTTTGACCTTGAGAGAAAAGTTCTCGTGGTGGCGGATTCCGGTGTTCCCGCGGAGTATGCGGCAGAGGCCGCGGCACAGTGCAAATCGCCGTTTTGCGTAACCCTGCCCTGTGGCGAAGCCACAAAAAGCCTTGAAACCATGCAGGCGCTCTGCCAAAAGATGCTTGAGGCGGGCTTTGACCGGGGCGACTGCGTGCTCGCGGTGGGCGGCGGCATGGTCGGGGATATTGCGGGCTTTGCCGCGGCGTGCTATATGCGGGGAATTGATTTTTATAATGTGCCCACAACGCTCCTCGCGCAGGTGGATTCCTCGATAGGGGGCAAAACCGCGGCGAACCTCTGCGGTGTGAAGAACACCGTAGGCGCTTTCCATGCGCCGAGGGCGGTGGCCGTCGACCCGGATTTGCTTTTTACCTTGGACGAACGCCAATACAGAAATGGGCTTGCGGAGGCGATAAAGACCGCCGCCTGCCTTGACTCGGAGCTTTTCGGGCTGCTTGAGCACGGCGTGAGCACGGAAAACATTGACGAGGTTATCCGCCGCTGCATTTTGGCGAAAACGAGCATTGTTGAAGCTGACGAGCACGAAAGCGGTCTTCGCCGGGTGCTCAATTTCGGGCACACCATAGGTCATGCGGCGGAAAGCGCGGCAAAGGGCACGCTTCTTCACGGGGAATGTGTTGCCATGGGTATGCCGCCCATGTGCGAAAATCCGGAATGTAAGCAGCGCCTATGCGCGGTGCTCAAAAAATACGGCTTTGAGCTGCGATTTTCCGGCGATAAAGAGGCGGCTTTCGCCGCGCTTGAGCACGATAAAAAATCCACGGAGGGAAAAATCACCGTCACGGTGCTCAAAAGCATAGGCGAATATAAATTCGTAAAAATGAGCACGGACGAGATAAAATCCCGCCTTGAGGAGGCAGTGAAATGAGCACACTGTATCTTCATGTGCCGAAGCTTGACGAGCTTTGGTACAGAAAAAAGCTTTTGGAAGACCCAAAAACCATGAGCTATAACCGCGGATACGAACTCGATTTTGACGGTTATGACAAAGAAACCGGCTGTATTGCTTTTCCGGAATCAAAGTGGAAAAACGCTTATGAATATCTTGTGGGAAACGAGCCGCAGCGGTTCTACGCCTACCTTGTGAGCACCGAAAACGGCGAATTTGCGGGCGATGTAAATCTCCACAAAAGCGCCGGGCACGATTGGTACGAAATGGGCATTATGATTGAAGCAAAGCACCGGGGAAAGGGCTATGCAAGCGAGGGCTTGCGCCTGCTTTTGCGCCATGCGTTCGAAGAAATGGGCGCAAACGCCGTTCACAACGATTTTGAAAGCAGCCGCACTGCGGCGATAAAAGCGCATGAGCATGCCGGATTTCGCAAATACAAGGAGGAAAACGGCATAATAGAGCTTATTATAACGAAAGAACAATTTTTGAGCACGGAAGCAGAAACGGAGGAATGAAAATGAGCACGCTCGGCGATATGGTAACGCTTACCTTGGCGGGAGAAAGCCACGGGCCCGCCATTACGGCCATTCTTTCGGGACTTCCGGCGGGGGTTCGGGTGGAAGAGGCTTTTATTGAAATGCAGCTTCGCCGCCGGCGGGGGATAAGCGCCGCTGCCACCGCGCGGCAGGAGCCGGACGATTTTGAAATTCTCAGCGGCGTGTTTAACGGCTGCACCACCGGCACGCCCATCACCATAACGATTTACAACGAGGATGCTGACAGCAGCGGCTACAACGCCTCAAAGGTGCGCCCCGGACATGCGGATTACACCGCGTTTTACAAGTATCACGGTTATCAGGATTTTCGCGGCGGCGGGCATTTCAGCGGGCGGATAAGTGCCGCCCTTGTTGCCGCGGGCACTATTGCGCGGGACGCTCTGCGGGACATGGGAATTATTATCGGCACGCATATTGCGGAGCTGGGTGGTGTTTGCGACCGCCCCTTTGCAGAGGGCGGCGCTTCGACAGCCGACCTTTTGAAGCTTGACGGCATGGACTTCGCCGTGTTCGACAAGGAGGCCGCAAAGCAGATGAAAAAGGCAATTTCCGCCGCTCGCAAAGCCGGCGACAGCCTCGGCGGAGTGCTCGAAACGGCGATTTGCGGTCTGCCGGAGGGACTGGGCGAGCCGTGGTTCGGCGGAATAGAGGGGGAAATTTCCCGCGGAATTTTCGGTATTCCCGGAGTAAAGGGCGTTGAATTCGGCGCGGGCTTTGCCCTTGCAAGGATGAAGGGCAGCGAGGCGAACGACGAATTTGAGCTTGACGAGCACCGCAGGGTGGTTACGAAAACGAACAACTGCGGCGGAATTTTGGGCGGAATTTCAAATGGTATGCCTGTTATTTTCCGCACCGCGATAAAGCCCACCCCCTCAATTTCAAAGAAGCAGAAAACCGTGGATATGAGCACCATGGAGGAAACGGAGATTGAAATAAACGGCAGGCACGATGCGGCAATAGCCGCCCGGGCGGCGGTTATAATAGATTCGGTTACGGCGATTTGCGTCTGCGACCTGTTCACAAAGCGCTTCGGAAACGACTGGGCGACGGAATGAGCATGGAGTACGGACTTATCGGCAAATCTCTTTGCCACAGCTTTTCGCCGGAAATTCACCGCTTGTTCGGAGATTACGAATACGGGCTTTTTGAGCTTGCTCCGGATGAGCTTGACGGCTTTTTCCGCCGCCGTGATTTTCACGGAATAAATGTAACCGTGCCATACAAGGAAAGCGTGCTCAAATATCTGGATGAGGTGAGCACGGAGGCGGCGGAAATCGGCGCGGTGAATACAATCATCAACAGAAACGGCAGGCTCTGCGGTTACAATACGGATTTTTTCGGGCTTTGCGCGTTAGTTGAGCACGAAAAAATAAGCCTTGAGCACCGAAGCGTGCTCATTCTAGGCACCGGGGGCACGAGCAAAACCGCCGCGGCGGTTTGCAGGCATTTTAACGCAAAATCCGTGCTCAAGGTGAGCAGAACGCCGAAAAACGGCGAAATTTCCTACGAGGAAGCGGCAAAAATGCCGCAGACGGAGGTTGTCATCAACACCACCCCGGTGGGAATGTACCCGGATACGGAGGAAATCCCCATAGATGTTTCCATGTTTCCGAATCTATGCGGCGCCGTGGATGCGATATATAATCCACTGAGAACGAGCTTCGTGCTCAAAGCGGGCGAAACGAGCACCGCCGCAGGCGGGCTATACATGTTGGTGGCGCAGGCCGCCGCAGCAGCGGAGCTTTTCACCGGGCGGAGCATACCGCAGGAGAAAATCGAGCACGCATACAAAACAGTTCTGCGGCAAAAGGAGAACATCGTGCTCATCGGTATGCCCACGGCGGGCAAGAGCACCGTGGGGAGAATAATTGCCGAAAAACTCGGAAAAAGCTTCTTCGACAGCGACGAGCTTGCCGCCGCGCTTGAGGGCAAAAGCGTTCCCGGAATTTTCGCGGAGGGGGGCGAAAACGCCTTCCGAAAGATTGAGCACCGCGCCATAGCGCTGCTTTCAAAGCAGCGGGGCGCGGTAATAGCCACCGGAGGCGGAGCCGTGCTCAGAGAAGAAAATATGGCGGCGCTTCGCAAAAACGGCAGGCTGTACTACCTCGAAAGACCCCTTGAGGCGCTCTCTGCGGACGAAAATCATCCGCTTTCTCAAACGGCGGAGCAGCTTGCGGCGCTTTTCACCGCACGAAAGCCCCTCTATGAAAAATACTGCGACACAAAAATAACCGTCACCGGCGGCGCGGAAGAAACCGCCGCCGCGGTTTTGGAGGATTTTTTGAAATGAATATCCTTATTATGAACGGTCCGAATATGAATATGCTCGGATTGCGGGAGCCGGAAATCTACGGCAGCACCACCTACGAGGAGCTTTGCGCCCGCCTTGAGAAAAAGGCGACGGAGCTCGGCATTCATGCGGAGCTCTTCCAAAGCAACCACGAGGGCGCCATAGTGGATAAAATCCAGTCTGCATACGGCGTTTTTGACGGAATAATCATAAACGCCGCCGCCTATACCCATACGAGCATAGCCATTCCCGACGCGCTCCGCGCAGTGGGAATTCCCGCAGCGGAGGTGCATATTTCCGACCCGGACGCGCGGGAGGATTTTCGGCGGGTGAACTTTCTTCGCCCGGTCTGCGTGGCTTCTGTAGCGGGAAAAGGCGTTTCGGGGTACGAGGAAGCCATGGAAATACTGCAAAACCGCCTGAGAGGATAACGGTATGGAAGTCACAATAAAGCCCGGCAGGGTGCGGGGGAAAATCACCGCGCCGCCATCAAAAAGCATGGCGCAGCGCTTCCTAATATGCGGAGCGCTGGCGCAGGGAACGAGCAAAATCGAAAATATAGCCCTCTCCGAGGATGTGACCGCCGCTCTCCGCTGTCTGCGGGCACTGGGAGCGGAGATCGAAGTAAACGGAAGCGTCGCAGAGGTTCGGGGAGAAATAGCCCCGAGGGACGGCGCAGTTGCGGACTGCGGAGCCTCCGGCGCGGTGCTGAGGTTTCTTATTCCCGCGGCAATCGCCTCCGGAAAAGAGATAACTTTTACAGGAACGCCCCGGCTTTTTGAACGCCCCCTCGGCGTTTACGAGGAAATCTGCGCCGGGCGGGGAATTGAATTTGTCCGCGGAGAAAACAGCCTTACCGTGAAAGGGAAGCTCCCCGCCGGGAAATACAGCATCCCCGGAGATGTTTCGAGCCAGTTTGCAAGCGGGCTTCTGTTCGCGCTGCCGCTGTTGGAGGGCGAAAGCCGCATTGAATTTACAACCCGAATTGAGAGTAAAAACTACATAGATATGACCCTTTACGCTCTGCGCCGCTTCGGAATTTCCGCCGGGTGGGAGGGCGAAAGGCTGATTAAAATTCCCGGCTGCGGAAAGCTTCGTCCGGCGAAGGTTCTTGTCCCCGGGGATTATTCCAACGCGGCTTTTTTTGCCGCCATGAACTGCTTCGGTTCGGAGATAGAGATAGCCGGACTTGACCCGGACAGCCTCCAAGGGGACAGAGCCTACGAGGATTTTTTTCCTTTGCTCTGTGCCGGGCGTCCGAGCATTGATATAAGCGCCTGTCCGGATTTGGCGCCGGTGCTCTTTGCGGTTGCGGCGGCGAAAAACGGAGCCTTGTTTACCGGAACGCGCCGCCTTGCCTATAAGGAGAGCAGCCGCGCCGCCGCCATGGCGGAGGAGCTTGCGAAATTCGGCGCAACGCTTGAAATCGGGGAAAACTTTGTTGCCGTTTCCGACGGCGGGCTGCATCCCCCGGAGGAAAAGCTCGATTCCCACGACGACCACAGAATTGCCATGGCGCTGGCGGTGCTCTGCACGGCGTTTGGCGGAACGATTTCCAAAGGGGAGGCGGTTCGCAAAAGCTGCCCGAACTTTTTTGACACAATGAAAAGCCTCGGCTTTGAAGCTGAAAGCGGTGATATTATTTGAATATGAATTTTATAAGAAAGCTGCCCATTCCGCTGGAGCTTAAAACGGAAATGCCGGTGAGCACGGCTTTGGCGGCGGTAAAAGCGGAGCGGGACGAGGAAATTCGCCGAATTTTTACGGGAAAATCCGACAAGCTTCTGCTGATAATAGGCCCCTGCTCGGCGGACAGGGAGGAGCCGGTGATGGAATATCTTCGCCGCCTGCGCCGAATTTCCGACGAGGTTTCGGAGAAGCTTTTCGTTCTGCCAAGGCTCTATACCTGCAAGCCGCGCTCCGCCGGGGACGGCTATATGGGCTTTATTCATCAGCCGAACCCGAACGAAGCGCCGGATATTTTCAGGGGCGTTGCCGCCGTGCGGGAATTTCACCTGCGCGCCCTTGCGGAAACGGGCTTTTCCTGTGCGGATGAGCTGCTTTACACGGAAAATCACCGCTACCTCTCGGATTTGCTCAGCTATGTGGCGGTGGGCGCACGCTCCGTGGAGGATCAGCAGCACCGCCTTACCGCAAGCGGGCTTGATATTCCCGTGGGCATGAAAAACCCCACCGGGGGCGACCCCGCCGCCATGCTCAACGCGGTTCATGCGGCGCAGTCGTCTCACAGGTTTATCTATCGGGGCTGGGAGGTTGAAAGCGCCGGGAACCCCCTTGCACACTGCGTTCTGCGCGGATATACGGAGCGGGACGGCAGCTGCCGCGGAAATTACCGTTATGACGATTTACTGAAAATCGCGGAGCTTTACGAGGAAAGAGACCTTGAAAATCCGTCGATTATAGTTGATACGAACCACGCAAATTCTGGAAAAAACTGCTTTCTTCAGCCGGAAATCGCCCTCGATGTGATTGAAAGCCGCCGGGACCCGGTGCTCAGAAGGCTTGTCAAGGGGATTATGACCGAAAGCTACCTTGTTGACGGCGCTCAGGATGAAAGCGGCGGCGTTTTCGGCTGTTCAATCACCGACCCCTGCCTTGGATGGGAAAAGACCGAAAGACTGATTTACGATATTGCGGAAAGGCTTTGAGCAAGCCGAAATTCGGTGCGGCTTTTGTGAGTATAAACAAAAAAATCCTCTGCGCTTTGAGAAAACGCAGAGGATTTTCGTATTTTTTAAGAGGAACAACCCTTTTTTATAAGCAGAAACACTCGGAACCGTGGATAATAATATTCAAATTTGAGGCTTTTTGAAGGCAAAATCACCCCGAGAACAGCATTTTTACCAAGCGAATACCGAAGGAGAAATAATCCAATAATTAGTAAAAATGCAAGCGCATAAGCCCGAAAAGGGTGATTTATATAATGTAATTAAAAAATTATAAAAAAATAGCGCCAAAGCCCGAAAAGGACTTGACACCGCTTGACAACTGCATTATACTTATAGAATGTATCAGAATGGACACTTGTACCGTTAACTAAATATACTATACCACACTTTTTGTTAAAATGCAAGTGTTTCAGGCTAAAAAATAAAACGACGTAAATACGGATGAATGGAGTGAGCTATTTGGTAAACGTAAAACCTGTCCGGCTCGGCAAAAATGTCCGCATGAGTTTTTCCAAAATCAATGAGGTTCTGGATATGCCCAACCTCATCGAGGTTCAGAAGGACTCGTATAAGTGGTTCCTTGAGGAAGGACTGCAGGAAGTTTTCCGCGATGTTTCGGCCATCACGGATTATTCCGGCAACCTGGTTTTGGACTTCATTGATTATCATATCGAGGATAAGCCCAAATATACCATCGAGGAATGCAAAGAGCGTGACGTAACCTATGCTGCACCGCTTCGCGTAAGAGCGCGCCTGCAGAATAAGGAAACCGGCGAAATTAAGGAACAGGACATCTTTATGGGTGACTTCCCGATTATGACTCCTTCCGGCACCTTTGTTATCAACGGTGCGGAACGTGTTATTGTCTCCCAGCTTGTTCGTTCCCCGGGCGTTTATTATGCGATGAACTATGATAAAACCGGCAAAAAGCTTTTTGCCAGCACTATCATTCCTAACCGCGGCGCTTGGCTTGAATATGAAAGCGACCTTAACGATGTCTTCGGCGTAAGAATCGATAAAAACCGCAAGCTGCCGGTTACTACCTTTATCAGAGCATTGGGACTCGGTTCCGACGAACAAATTCTCGACTACTTCGGCGAAGAGCCCATGATAGTCGCAACCATTGAAAAGGACAGCACCAAATCCAGAGAGGAAGCCCTGCTTGAAGTTTACCGCAAGCTTCGTCCCGGTGAGCCGCCCACGGTGGAAACCAGTGAGCAGCATCTTCATAACCTGTTCTTCGACGCAAGAAGATACGACATTTCCAGAGTCGGCCGCTATAAATACAACAAAAAGCTTGCTCTTGAAAGAAGAATTGCAGGCCTTACCCTTGCTGAGCCGGTTGCGGATCCCCTCACCGGCGAAGTTTTGTTTGATGCCGGCGCAACCGTTTCCAGAGCGGACGCAGCCCTTATGGATAAAAAAGGCGTGCGCGAAGTTAAGGTTGATATTGACGGTCACGCAATAAAAGTTATTTCCAACAACATGGTTGATGCCGAAGACTATGTTGACCTTTCCAAAAAGGAGCTCGAAGAGCTCTTCATCAACGAAAAAGTACGTTTTTCCGTTATCACCGACATTGCCGAAAAGGCCGGCGACGACAAAGAACTCCTCGTTTCACTTATCAAAGAAAACGTGGATGAACTCATTCCTAAACACATCATCATCGACGATATTTTCTCCTCTATCAACTATATGTGCAACCTTTACTGGGGTATCGGCTGCACCGACGACATCGACCACCTCGGCAACCGCCGTATCAGATGCGTGGGCGAGCTGCTCCAGAACCAGTTCCGCATCGGTTTTTCCAGAGTTGAAAGAGTTATCCGCGAGCGCATGACCATTCAGGCGCAGGACGCCGAAGCAATCACTCCTCAAGGACTTGTAAACATCCGTCCGGTTGTTGCAGCCATCAAAGAGTTCTTCGGTTCTTCTCCGCTTTCTCAGTTCATGGATCAGACTAACCCGCTTTCCGAGCTTACCCATAAGCGTCGTCTGTCCGCTCTCGGCCCCGGCGGTCTTTCCCGTGACCGCGCAGGATTCGAAGTTCGTGACGTACATTACAGCCACTACGGCCGTATGTGCCCTATCGAAACTCCCGAAGGTCCTAACATCGGACTTATCTCCTACCTTGCAACTTATGCAAAAATAAACAAATACGGCTTTATCGAAGCGCCTTTCCGCAAGGTTGATAAAGAAACCGGCGTTGTACTTGACGAAATCGAGTACATGACCGCGGATACCGAGGATGATTACATCGTTGCTCAGGCAAACACCCCTCTTGATGAGAACAATCACTTCGCAGTGCCGAAGGTAACCTGCCGTTATAAGGACGAATTCATCGAAGTCGATGCCGCAAAGGTCGACTACATGGACGTTTCTCCTAAAATGGTTGTTTCCGTCGCCACCGCAATGATTCCATTCCTTGAAAACGACGACGCAAACCGTGCTCTGATGGGCTCCAACATGCAGAAGCAGGCGGTTCCGCTGCTTAAAACCGAAAGACCCTTCGTCGGCACCGGTATGGAGTACAAAGCCGCCGTCGACTCCGGCGTAACCGTTCTTGCGGAGCATGCAGGCACCGTTACTAAGGTCGACGCCGCAAGAGTTGTTATTAAGCGCGACGACAACGGCGAAAGCGACGAATACAAAATCATCAAGTTCCTTCGTTCCAACCAGGGAACCTGCGTAAACCAGCGCCCCATAGTTTGCAAGGGCGAGCATGTTGAAAAGGGTCAGGTAATCTGCGACGGCCCCGCCACCTGCGAGGGAGAGGTTTCCCTTGGTAAGAATATGCTCATCGGCTTTATGACTTGGGAAGGCTATAACTACGAGGACGCCGTTCTTATCAACGAAAAGCTTGTTAAAGAGGATACCTTCACTTCCGTTCATATTGAGGAATACGAGCTTGAATCCCGTGACACTAAACTCGGCCCGGAAGAAATCACCCGCGATATTCCTAACGTGGGTGACGATGCCCTCCGCGAGCTTGACGAGCGCGGCATTATCCGCGTCGGCGCGGAGGTTCGTGCCGGAGACATCCTTGTCGGTAAGGTCACCCCGAAGGGCGAAACCGAGCTTACCGCAGAGGAAAGACTGCTTCGTGCAATCTTCGGTGAAAAGGCAAGAGAGGTTCGTGATACCTCCCTGCGCGTTCCCCATGGCGAATACGGCATAATCGTTGACGTTCAGGTGTTCACCAGAGAGAACTGCGACGAGCTTGCTCCCGGCGTAAACCAGGTCGTTCGCTGCTACATCGCACAGAAGAGAAAGCTTTCCGTCGGTGATAAAATGGCGGGTCGTCACGGTAACAAGGGTGTTGTTTCCAGAATTCTTCCTCAGGAAGATATGCCGTTCCTTCCGGACGGCAGACCGCTGGATATTCTCCTTAACCCCCTTGGCGTTCCGTCCCGTATGAACATCGGTCAGGTGCTTGAGGTTCACCTCGGCAGAGCCGCCGCAGAGCTTGGCTGGCATGTTATGACCCCTGTTTTCGACGGTGCGCACGAGGGCGATATCCGCGAGCTGCTCACACAGGCAGGCCTTGACGAAAGCGGCAAGGTTCAGCTCCGCGACGGTCGTACCGGCGAGCTCTTCGATAACCCCGTAACCGTTGGTTACATGTACTACCTTAAACTTCACCACCTTGTTGACGATAAAATCCACGCCCGTTCCACCGGTCCATACAGCCTTGTTACTCAGCAGCCTCTCGGCGGTAAAGCTCAGTTCGGCGGTCAGCGTTTCGGTGAAATGGAGGTTTGGGCTCTTGAGGCTTACGGCGCAGCCTATACGCTTCAGGAAATCCTTACCGTCAAGTCCGATGACGTTGTCGGCCGTGTAAAGACCTTTGAATCCATTGTTAAAGGTCAGAATGTTCCGCCGGCAGGTATTCCGGAATCCTTCAAGGTGCTTATTAAAGAGCTTCAGTCCCTTGGTCTTGACATCAAGGTGCTTGATAAAAACAACGAAGAAATCGATCTTAAGCAGAACTTCGACGACGAAGATGCGGGTCTTATCCCCGGCAACGAGAATATTAACTTCGACGAAGAAAATGTTGCTTACGAGGGCGACTTCGACGGATACCAGGTCAAAGATGCAGATGAAGAAGAGGACGACGGAATGTCCGATCTCTTTAACGATATGTCTTTTGATTTCGGTTCCGATGACGATGATGAAATGTAATGGGGAGGGCTGCAAATAATGGAATTCAACACCTTTGATTCTATCAAAATCGGCCTTGCTTCACCGGAAAAGATCCTTGAATGGTCCTACGGTGAAGTAAAGAAACCCGAAACGATAAACTACAGAACACTCAAGCCCGAGCGCGACGGCCTTTTCTGCGAAAGAATCTTTGGACCGACCAAGGACTGGGAGTGCTACTGCGGAAAATACAAACGCCTGCGCTTCAAGGGCAAGATCTGCGAGCGCTGCGGCGTTGAAGTCACCAGAGCAAAGGTAAGACGCGAGCGTATGGGTCACATCAAGCTTGCGGCGCCGGTATCCCATATCTGGTACTTCAAAGGAACCCCCTCCAGAATGGGACTTATCCTTGATATGAGCCCCAGACTGCTGGAAAAGGTTCTCTACTTCGCAAGCTACATTGTAACCGACAAGGGCAGCACCTCTTTGGAGAACAAACAGCTCCTTTCCGAAAAGGAATACAGAGAGATGCGCGAAAAATACGGCGAGGACTTCCAGGCCGGCATGGGTGCGGAGGCGATCCAGCTTCTTCTCAAGGATATTGACCTTGAAAAGCTCTCTCAGGAGCTTCATGAGGAGCTTGAAAACGCTTCCGGACAGAAGCGTGTGCGCCTGCTCAAGCGCCTTGAGGTTGCAGAGGCGTTCCGTCTCTCCGGCAACCGCCCCGAATGGATGATTCTCGATGTTGTGCCGGTAATTCCTCCGGATATTCGTCCTATGGTGCAGCTCGACGGCGGCAGATTTGCCACCTCCGACCTCAACGACCTTTACAGACGAGTTATCAACAGAAATAACCGCCTTACCAGACTTCTTGAGCTGGGCGCGCCGGACATCATTGTCCGCAACGAAAAGCGTATGCTCCAGGAAGCGGTGGACGCACTTATTGACAACGGCCGCCGCGGCAGACCCGTCACCGGCCCCAACAACAGACCGCTCAAATCCCTTTCCGATATGCTCAAGGGGAAACAGGGCCGTTTCCGTCAGAACCTTCTCGGTAAGCGCGTCGACTACTCCGGCCGTTCCGTTATCGTCGTAGGACCGGAGCTTAAAATGAGCCAGTGCGGTCTTCCTAAGGAAATGGCGCTGGAGCTCTTCAAGCCCTTCGTAATGAAGCGCCTTGTGGACGTGGGCGCAGCCACCAACATCAAGAACGCAAGAAAAATGGTGGAAAGAGCACGCCCGGAGGTTTGGGACGCTCTCGAAATCGTCATTAAAGACCACCCGGTTATGCTCAACCGTGCTCCTACGCTTCACAGACTCGGTATTCAGGCTTTTGAACCCGTATTGGTAGAGGGCAGAGCGCTGAAGCTGCATCCTCTTGCCTGTACCGCATACAACGCGGACTTCGACGGCGACCAGATGGCAGTTCATGTTCCGCTTTCCACCGAGGCTCAGGCAGAGGCAAGATTCCTTATGCTTGCCGCGAACAACCTGCTCAAGCCCTCCGACGGCAAGCCCGTTACCGTTCCTACTCAGGACATGGTGCTCGGCTCCTACTATCTTACCCTCGAAAAGCCCGGCTACGAAGAGGGCGAGGGCAAGGTGTTCCGCGATGTAAACGAGGCCATTATGGCATATTCCGCAGGCGTTGTGGGTCTTCACGCTCCGATATTCATTCGTATGGAGAAAACCGACGAGGACGGAACCAAGCGCAGCAAAATCATTCGCACCACCGTGGGTAAAACCATTTTCAATATGCCCATTCCTCAGGATCTCGGCTATGTTGACAGAACCGACCCCGAGCACGAATTCGACCTTGAAATCGACTTCCTTGTGGGCAAAAAGCAGCTCGGTCAGATTATCGACCGCTGCGTAAAGAAGCACGGAACCGCAATCACCGGTCAGGTGCTCGACAGAGTTAAGGCTCAGGGCTTCAAATATTCCACCAAGAGCGCAATCACCGTCTCCGTAAGCGACGCCGTAATTCCTCCGAAGAAATATGAGCTTCTTCAGGAAGCAGAAAAAAAGGTCGATACCATCACCAAGCAGTACCGCCGCGGTCTTATGTCCAACGAGGAACGCTACAAGAAGGTAATCGCCACCTGGAACGAAACCACCGATAAGGTTGCCGACGCACTGAAAGACAACCTTGACAAATATAACCCAATCTTCATGATGGCGGACTCCGGTGCTCGTGGCTCCATGAACCAGATTCGTCAGCTTGCGGGTATGCGCGGACTTATCGCCAACACCTCCGGTAAAGCCATAGAAATTCCTATTCGTGCAAACTATCGTGAGGGTCTTAACATACTCGAATACTTCATATCCAGCCGTGGCGCTCGTAAGGGCTTGGCGGATACCGCACTTCGTACCGCAGACTCCGGTTACCTTACCAGACGTCTTGTTGACGTTTCTCAGGATGTTATCATCCGTGAGCAGGACTGCGGAACTCACGAGGGCATTGTGGTTTGCGACATCAAAGAGGGCGGAGAAATGATCGAGCCGATGACCGAGCGTCTTGTGGGACGTTACGCCGTCGAAGACATTGTGGATCCGACCACCGGCGAGATTATCGTAAGCAAAGACAAGATGATGGACGATGTGGATGCGAAGCGCGTCAAAGAGGCCGGCATCACCTCCGTCAAAATCAGAACCATTCTTAACTGCGAAGCGAAACAGGGCGTTTGCGCCAAGTGCTACGGCATGAACCTTGCCAACGGCAAGCCTGTTTCCGTCGGCGAGGCCGTCGGCGTAATCGCGGCGCAGTCCATAGGCGAACCCGGTACTCAGCTTACCATGCGTACCTTCCATACCGGCGGTATCGCTTCCGCAGAGGATATTACACAGGGTCTTCCCCGTGTTGAGGAGCTGTTTGAGGCAAGAAATCCCAAGCGCGAAGCCATTATCTCCGAAATCGACGGCGAGGTTCGTATTGAGGAAATCAAGAAGAACCGCCATATCGTTATTTACAATAAGGAAACCGGCGACGAACGCAAATATCTTATCACCTACGGCAGCCATCCCTGCGTAAAGGAAGGCGACAGGGTAAAGGCAGGCTCCCTCCTCACCGAAGGCTCCGTCAACCCGCATAAGTATCTCGACATCAACGGCGCTCTTGCCGTTCAGGACTACCTTATCGCCGAGGTTCAGAAGGTTTACCGCCTCCAAGGTGTTGACATCAACGATAAGCACATCGAGGTTATCGTTCGCCAGATGATGAAGAAGGTAAAGGTCGACGACCAGGGCGATACTCATCTGCTTTCCGGTATGACCGTCGAAAAGGGCGAGCTGTTCGCGGAAAACAGAGAAATCAGAAGACGTATTGCAGAGGGAGAAACCGGCCTGCGCGAAGCGACCTACATCCCGATGCTCCTTGGTATCACCAAAGCGTCTCTTGCGACAGAAAGCTTTATGTCCGCCGCATCCTTCCAGGAAACCACCCGTGTTCTTACCGAAGCGGCGATTAAGGGCAAAACCGACCGCCTGCTCGGACTTAAAGAGAATGTCATCATCGGTAAGCTTGTTCCCGCAGGTACCGGCATGGAGTGCTATAACAATGCAACCTATTCCGCAACCATGCCGGAAATAAAGCCCCTTGACAACGGCAGCGAGTATGAGCGCGCCATGGAGGAAGCTTCCGCTGCTAAAGAATAATATCTTTATTATTCGTTTATTTAAAGTAATACCGGCTTTTCGGAAGCGAAAAGCCGGTATTTTATGCCTCCTTGCATTTTTGCATAAAATTTTTTGCAATGTTGCGATATTTCATCGGCTGTATGAACATGAGTCGATAAAATATGCGCTTTGTTTAGGCATTTTGCACTAATCCGGAGCCTCATTTTTGTGAAATACCTACATAAAATTTTGTTGACACCGGGCAGAAAGAATGCTATAATTTGAAATTGGTAGTTCCTGCTTTGGGGACAACCATGCCCAAACGGTAAAAACTGAAGAAAGGAGGAAACCTATGCCTACTTTTAACCAGCTCGTTCACAACGGAAGACATGATCTTGAGACCAAATCCACCGCTCCGGCTTTGCTGAGAGGTTGGAACTCCAAGAAAAAGGTTGCCATTGACCAGCACAGCCCGCAGAAGCGTGGCGTTTGCACCGCTATCCGTACCGCGACCCCGAAGAAGCCGAACTCTGCTCTTCGTAAAATCGCCAGAGTACGTCTGAGCAACGGAATGGAAGTTACCTCTTACATTCCCGGTATCGGCCACAACCTTCAGGAGCACAGCGTCGTTCTTATCAGAGGCGGCCGTGTAAAGGACCTTCCTGGTGTTCGTTACCACATTGTCCGCGGAACCCTTGATGCTCAGGGCGTCGCAAAGAGGATGCAGGCCCGTTCCAAATACGGTGCAAAGCGTCCGAAGGCTGGTGCAAAGAAGTAAGAGCAAATTTCCGGTTTCCTAATTTGAAAAATTAGTGAATAAGCGCCCATAACGGTGCGATGATATAATTATTCATCCCCTTTTGGGCACAACGGAGGTTTGTCGCTTTCGAGTACCTGTGAATTCATTATTATTTATGAAGGAGGGAAGAAAAGTGCCAAGAAGAGGAAATATTGCAAAACGTGACGTATTGCCGGATCCTGTTTATAATTCCAAAATGGTAACCCGTCTTATCAACAACATCATGCTTGACGGTAAGAAAGGTGTTGCACAGAAAATCGTTTACGGTGCATTTGACATCGTAACCGAGAAAACCGGCAAAAACGGACTTGAAGCTTTTGAGGAAGCTCTCGAAAACATCATGCCCGTTCTCGAATGTAAGACCCGCCGTGTCGGTGGTGCAAACTACCAGGTACCGCTTGAGGTCAGACCTGAGCGCCGTGAGACCCTTGGTCTCCGCTGGCTCACCAACTTCTCCAGAACTCGTAACGAGCGCACCATGAAGGAGCGTCTTGCAGGCGAAATTATGGACGCAATGAACAGCACCGGCGGTGCTGTTAAGAAGAAGGAAGAAACCCACAGAATGGCCGATGCCAACAAGGCATTTGCACACTTCAGATGGTAATTCTTTTTAATCTGTTTGTTATTTATTTTTGCATTTATTAAGGAGTTTTTATGGCAAGAGATGTTTCACTTGAGATGACCCGAAATATCGGTATCATGGCTCACATCGACGCAGGAAAGACTACCACAACCGAACGCATACTTTACTATACCGGTGTTAACTACAAAATCGGTGAAACTCACGATGGCAGCGCCACCATGGACTGGATGGTTCAGGAGCAGGAAAGAGGTATTACCATCACCTCCGCCGCAACCACCGCATATTGGAACGGCCACCGTATCAACATCATCGATACTCCCGGACACGTAGACTTTACTGTTGAGGTTGAAAGATCTCTCCGCGTGCTTGACGGTTCTGTAACCGTTCTCTGCGCAAAAGGCGGCGTAGAACCCCAGTCTGAAACCGTATGGCGTCAGGCAAACAAATATAAAGTACCGCGCATGATTTACGTCAACAAGATGGATATCATGGGTGCGAACTTCTTCCATGTCGTAGATATGGTCAAGACCAGACTTAAAGCTGTTCCGCTGGTAATTCAGCTTCCTATCGGAGCTGAATCCGATTTCAAAGGTCTTGTTGACCTTCTTGAAATGAAAGCTTATTATTATCTTGACGATCTTGGCACGAACATTGAAGTTACTGACGTTCCGGACAATATGAAGGATCTTTGCGAAGAATATCGCGAAAAGCTTGTTGAAACCGCTGCGGAAGTTGACGAAGAGCTTATGATGAAATACCTTGACGGCGAAGAGCTCACCATTGGCGAACTCAAAGCCGCCATCAGAAAAGGCACCATCGACAACGATTTCGTTCCCGTATGCTGCGGCACTTCTTACCGCAACAAAGGCGTTCAAAAGCTGCTCGATGCTATTGTTGACTATATGCCTTCTCCTCTTGACATCCCGCCTGTAAGAGGCGTTGATTTCCACACCGGAGAAGAAGTCGAACGCAAGCCCGGTGATGACGAGCCTCTTGCAGCGCTTGCATTCAAGATTGCTGCCGACCCGTTCGTCGGAAAACTCTGCTTCTTCAGAGTTTATTCCGGTATTGTTGAAGCCGGTTCCACCGTTCTCAACTCCACCAAGGATAAGAACGAAAGAATAGGCCGCATCCTTCAGATGCACGCAAACCACAGAAAAGATCTTGATATCTGCTACTGCGGCGATATCGCAGCGGCGGTAGGTCTTAAGTACACTACCACCGGCGATACCCTTTGCGACCCCAAAGCTCCTATCGAGCTTGAAAAAATGGAGTTCCCGGAGCCTGTTATCGACCTTGCAATCGAACCGAAGACCAAGGCAGGCCAGGAGAAAATGGCTATTGCTCTTGCAAAGCTTGCTGAAGAAGATCCTACCTTCAAAGCTTATACCGATAAAGAAACCGGACAGACCATCATCGCTGGTATGGGTGAGCTTCACCTCGAAATCATCGTTGACCGTCTTCTTCGTGAATTTAAGGTAGAAGCAAACGTCGGTAAACCTCAGGTTGCTTATAAAGAGACTATCAGAAAGGCTGTTGACCAGGAAACCAAATATGCCCGTCAGTCCGGCGGTAAAGGTCAGTACGGTCATGTTAAAATTAAGGTCGAACCGAACGAAAGCGGCAAGGGCTACGAGTTCATCAACGCAGTTGTTGGTGGCGCAATCCCGAAAGAGTACATTGAGCCTGTTAACAAAGGTATCCAGGGTGCTCTTAATGCCGGTGTCCTCGCGGGTTATCCCGTTGTTGACGTAAAGGTTACTCTTTACGACGGTTCTTACCACGAGGTCGACTCTTCCGAAATGGCATTTACCATTGCCGGTTCTATGGCATTCAAGGAAGCTATGAGAAAAGCAGATCCCGTTCTGCTTGAGCCGATCATGAACGTAACCGTAACATTCCCCGAGGAATACATGGGCGATGTTATGGGTGACCTTTCTTCCAGACGTGGCCAGATCCGCGGTATGGATGATAACTACGGCGCAAAAGAAATCAAAGCATATGTTCCGCTTTCCGAAATGTTCGGTTATGCAAGCGACCTTCGTTCCAAAACCCAAGGACGCGGACAGTATGTTATGGAACCCAGCCATTATGTTGAAGTTCCGAAGTCCATTGCTGAAGAGATTATTAAAAATAGATAAGCAATGGAAAAATATTTTGTCAAAAGCAAAAATAATGCCGCTTTTCAGCTTGCAAAATTTTTGTTTTAGTATAAAATAGTATGTAATAGCCCAGAAATAAAAAAAGAAAGAATTTAACTGTAAGGAGGACAATCTTAAATGGCAAAACAACATTTTGAGAGAACCAAACCCCATGTTAATATCGGCACCATCGGCCATATCGACCATGGTAAAACCACTCTGACTGCTGCCATCACCAAGTACCTCAGCCTTAAAGGTTGGGCACAGTACGAGGCATATGACGCAATCGACAAAGCTCCTGAAGAAAAAGCTCGTGGTATCACGATTAACACCGCACACGTTGAGTATGAGACTGCAAACCGTCACTATGCTCACGTTGACTGCCCCGGACATGCCGACTACATCAAGAACATGATCACCGGTGCTGCACAGATGGATGGTACCATCCTCGTAGTTTCCGCTGCTGATGGTCCTATGCCTCAGACCCGTGAGCACATCCTTCTTTCCCGTCAGGTAGGTGTTCCCTACATCGTAGTATTCCTTAACAAAGTTGACCAGCTCAACGGCGATACCGAAATGCTCGAGCTCGTAGAGATGGAAGTTCGTGAGCTTCTTACCGAGTACGGATATCCCGGCGACGAAACCCCTGTTATCGCAGGCTCCGCTCTTGCTTGCCTCGAAGACACCAGCAACGATCCTGATGCAGAGTGCTACAAGCCCATCCAGGCTCTTCTTGACGCTGTTGACTCTTACATTCCTACTCCTGAGCGTAAAGCTGACCTTCCTTTCCTTATGCCTATCGAAGACATCTTCACCATCACCGGTCGTGGCACTGTTGTTACCGGCCGTGTAGAGCGTGGTCAGGTTAAAACCGGCGACGAAGTTGAAATCGTTGGCCTTAGCGAAGAGAAAAAGAAAACCGTTGTTACCGGCGTAGAAATGTTCCACAAGATCCTCGACTATGGCGAGGCAGGCGACAACATCGGTGCTCTTCTCCGTTCCATCCAGAGAACTGAAGTAAAACGTGGTCAGGTTCTTTCCAAACCCGGCTCCATCCATCCTCACAAAGCTTTCCGCGGACAGGTTTACGTCCTCAAGAAAGACGAAGGTGGCCGTCATACTCCTTTCTTCAACAACTATCGTCCTCAGTTCTTCTTCAGAACCACTGACGTTACCGGTGTTATCACCCTTCCCGAAGGCACCGAGATGTGCATGCCCGGCGATAACGTCGAGATGGATGTTGAACTTATCGAGCCTATCGCAATCGAAAAAGGTCTCCGCTTCGCTATCCGTGAAGGCGGCAGAACCGTCGGTTCCGGTGTTGTTATCGAAATCAACGAATAATTTCGAGTTTAATCGGATAAAAAAGGCAAGCTGCAGAGCTTGCCTTTTTTGTTCACAGTATTAAAAAAAGCGCTAAAGCTATTGCAAAAAACGATGAAATGCAGTATTATATAAATGTACGAATGTGCGAAAAAATACTTATCTATAATCCAGAGGAACGCGCGAAAAGAGAGCCTGTTTTGGGCGAGCGCACTGGCTCTTTGAGATTTCAAAGAGGCAACTGTATTGCGGAGCAATCCCTCATTTGTGTCATTGCGGTAAAAGCCGTGAGAAGGCGAGGGAATTGCGTTGAAGCATAGCTAGGAGACTTATTGTTGAGCATGTATCATACCGTATCGGCAGTATGCCGTGGAAAATGCTTTGCTTAAGTAAATTCCGAAGGATTTATTTGAGCAAGGCATTTTTTGTGCATTCACAATTCCGAACGAAAGAAGGGGGACAATGAAAAAATTATTGGCACTCATTCTCGCCGTAATTATGGCGGTTGGAGTGCTTCCTGTAACGGTGCTTGCCGCGGAGGAGTATGAATATGAGGAGGTAAATGGAACCGCTTACATATCCATAAGCAAGGATGATAGGTATGTTGTCAGCGACGGCGTTGACGCAGGCACGATTATGGCGTATGTTCCGGTTAACCTTGCCGAGCTTCGCAATATAAAGCTTGAAGACTATAATCTTCAGGAGTATTATCACGATGAGGACAAGAACGGAAAGTACGATATTACGGTGCTTCAACTTTATCTTTATGTTCTTAATAAATACTATCACGGAACGGCAAGAGAACTGCAAATCGAGGGAAGCCCCCATAGTATGTATATGAAATATGGGTTTTGGGGACATGATGAAAACCTGCTCTACTATGTAAACGGCGATTATCCCATGGACCCGACCCTTGGTCCGAACATGGGCGCAACCGCAGATGTAATTGCGCTTAACGATGGGGATTTTATCGATGTTACCATGTATGAAAGCTGGAGCTTTTACTCTGACCCGGCGGCGGGCTTCCACTATTTCCTTGATGAAAAAGGCAACATAACTCACGAGTATGCGGCAAAAGCCGGCGAACCCTTGGAAATAAGCTACACAAGGATTTTTGGCAACATAGATCAAGGAACTACCGGTGTAGGTACGCCCTCCGCAAACAGCAAGATATATTACGGCAAGGAGCTTTATGATGAGGAAAGCGCACAAACCGTAATCACCGATGCAAACGGCAAAGCGAAGATCACTTTTGACAAAGGCGGCGTTTACTACCTTTGGGCTTACGGCGAGCTTGGCGTTGAATATGAGGAAGAGATTGTTTCTTCTCCGGCATATTGCAAGGTTGTTGTAGAGGGCGGCAGCGGTAATGTTGTTTACGGCGATTTGACAGGTGATGGTAAGGTAAACCTGTTTGACATAATCGCGATGATAAGACATTATAACGGAACCGGAAATGCACTTTCTGACGAGCAGTTGAAAGCCGCAGACGTTACCGGTGACGGAAAAGTCAATCTTTTTGACGTTATAGATATGATAAAGTATTATAACGGTCTTATAGATAAATTCAAGGCTGAAAATTAAGGAGGTCTGGCAAAAGAAATGAAAAAACTGATTTCTTTATTGCTTGCAGTTATTATGGTGTGCAGCACCGGAATTTCTGCCTTTGCAATAAATGCAACTCCCACCGTCACTCCTTCCACCGTGAAGGCTGGCGAGGATGTTACAATTGATGTCACTGTTGATGAAGCGTATTCAGGGCTTATCGCTCTTGAAACAAGGCTTTACTTCAACGCAGATTTGTTTACTGTAAAGTCTGTTGCTTCTAATAACAGCGACATTACAGTAAGAAAAGACACCATGACCGATGAAAACGGCAGCTATCTTCAGATTGGCCTTACCAATATGAACATGAAGGGCGCTGTTGCAGCGGGCGAAACTATTGCGACTGTTGTATTTACTGCAAAAGAAGATATAGCAGCAAAAACAGAAGCAAAGTTCGGAACAAAGATTTTTGGCGGTGCAACCGCTGATGTAGACATTCCTGAAGGCGAGGTAAAAGAAACTGTTGTTACTGTTTTCCCTGCCAAGGAGTGCGACCACGTCGGCACCGAAACCGAAACTTCCTACACCGCAAAGGGCGACGGTAACCACACCGTAACCGTTACCTGCAAAAAGTGCGGCGAAGTTATCAGCACCAGCGAGGAAGCCTGCGCCGGAGACGAGGAACATACCACCTATGTTTCCAAAAACGACGGCAATCACACCAAAACCGTAAAATGTGCAAAGTGCGACTATGTTATCAGCACCGGCGAGGAAGCCTGCACCAGAGGCAGCGACGGCAAATGCGTTCACTGCGGCTATACTTTCCCGGCAACCGGGGATGAACAATACACCATCACCGTGAACGTTGCTCCTTCTACTGTCAACGTAACCTTCTACAGCGACGAGGACGCACAGAACGCCCTTGCAGCCGACAAGGTTGTTGATAAAGGCGTAAGCGGCAATTACCATGTTTACGAAATCACCGTTCCTTCCGGTATGTATTCCTACCGCGCGGTTGATACCGAGGACAACCACGACCTCGGCGGAATGACCTTTGAAGCACCTATCAGCGTAGAAATCGGCGCGGACGGCAAGCCGATTCACAGCGAGCAGAAGATGACCCTTGTAAGAGTCAACTACTACACCGAGAACCCCAAGGTGCAGAAAGTCGGCGATTACTCCATCGACATTATGCCCGGCAAAATGAAGAGCGTTGTTACCGGTGCTCAGTACATCTACAACGACGGTTACGACGATTTCGTCATGACTCCTACTCTTCTTTTCGCACACGGCAATGCACTGCTTTATAACTGGAAAATCACTCTTAACGAGGAGCTTTCCAAAACTTATGGCGTTGCACTTTCCATCAACAACACTTTCGGCGAAGGTTCCAGCAAAACAATAGAGAAGACCTTCATTCTTAACTCTCTTGTTAATTACACTGTAACTGCACCCAAGGGCGCAACCGTAAAATTCTTCAGCCAGATTAAGAATTTCAATGTTGAAGAAATGCCCGTTTCTTCCACTACCGAAAACGAGGATGGAACTGTTACACATACACTTCGTGCAGTCAGCAGCAACCTTACCTACCGCGTTTCCATGGAAGGCAAAATAACCAGAGCCGGCTATTTTGATAGCGGCAGAAATAAGAACATTACCGTAACGTTTGCGGAAAATGAAGACCCCGAAAGCACAGAAAATAATGTTACCAGCACCTACCTTAAAGGGCGTATGGAAGGCAGCACCATGGTAAACGTCAACGGACAGAACAACCTTTCCCTCGGCGTTGGTGAAACCTTCAGACTCCGTGCATACCGCGGCGCATGGCAGATTATCAACAGTGATACCGCGAACATTATGATCGAGCCGGATTTCCACTACACCGTAATTTCCGGCGGCGAGCATATCAAGATGACCCCTGCGACCAACCGCTGCACCGGTAACGCCGGCGTTGGCGAACAGACCAACTGGATGGATATTGAAGGTGTTTCCGAAGGTCTTACCATCCTCGAAGTCAGATATGACGCTATCGAAATCGGCGGCAGCACCAGCTATTCTGGCACTTATGGCGCAACTGATCCTCAGCGTACCAGCCTTATTGTTATCAATGTAGGCGGCGATAACAGCGGACTTACCATGAAAGCTGTTGGCTCAAAAGATATTTGGGATACCGAGTACGACACGGTTTATACCCTTACCAATGCGGCAGCCTTCTCCTTCAACGCAACTCTTGACGACGCAGAACCCACTGTTCAGTTCTCTACCGATAAGGGCAGAAGTTGGAAAAACGTCGGCAAAAATGCAGACGGCAGTTTTACCGCAGCAGGACTTGCCACCGGTAACAACATTCTGAAGTTCACTGCGAACGGCAAGACCGTATATCAGGTAGTAAGAGCCGCAAAAGTGACTTACACCGTTGAAAACGTAACCCGCGGCGGCGATGTAGCCTATGTGGGCGACGATATCAAACTTGTATTCCATGGACTTTATCAGCCTATCTCCAAATTCTCCGGTATTTACAACCCCGGATTTGGTCAGGGACACAAAGTTTCTTATACTCTTTCCGATAACGCTGAATTTAAGAGTGCAAGCGGCGGTCAGTATGACTTTATCAGCACCAACAGATACATCTTTACCGCTAAGAGTGCAGGCGATGTTGTCCTTTCCGGCGGTAATGTAAAATTCAACGTTATGGGCACCGATTCTCCTCTCGGCGGACACAGAATTCTTACTGATAACGGCGTTGGCGCAAACTTCAGCGCTGTTTCCACTAACCACGTAAGAGACGTGCTCCCGGAGATCACAATTCCCGTAAAATCCATTGTTGACATCAAGGTAACATTCGTTTGCACTCCTGCAAACGCAGTCGTAACCCTTTATGACGGCACCGGCGCTGTTGTTGCAGCGAACGAAGACGGAACTTATAACGCAAACATCGGCGATTACAGCTATGATGTAGTTGCAAACGGATATGTCGCTGCTCACGGCAAGTTCACTCTTACTGATGCGGATGCAGCAGGCAAAACCGTTACTGTAAACCTTACTAAGGGCGATGCCTCCATCTGGGACGGCAAGACCACTACAGAAGTAACCCCCAATGCTGACGGCGTTTACGAAGTAAGAACCGGCGCAGAGCTTGCATGGATTGCTGCGGAGGTAAACAAAGGCACCGCAATCAGCAAAGTAAAGCTGATGAACGATATTTCCCTCGGCGGTTACAACTGGACTCCTATCGGCGACGACTATCAGGAGTTTAGCGGCGAATTCGACGGAAACGGTCATGTTATCAGCGACCTTTATATTAACAATGCAAACGGCAGACAAGCACTCTTTGGAACCGTAAGAGCTGCAACTATCACCAAACTTGGCGTAAAGGGTAGCGTAACAACTACCGGCGGCAAAGAATATACCGCTGGATTGGTAGCGTTCTCTTATGAGAATACCAAAATCAGCCAGTGTTTCACCGCAGTTGAAGTAACCGGCTTCTCCAGAGTGGCAGGCATCCTTGCGAACCCGCTGCTTGAAAGCGTAACCATTACCGATTGCTACAATGTTGGCAATATTACTGCAACTTCCCAGAACGGAATTGCTTCCGGTATCTCTAACTCTTGCTCTCAGCAGAGCAAAGGTCCGCAGATAACCAACTGCTACAACGTCGGCAAAGTAACCGGCGCAGCCAGAAGCGGCGCAATTTCCGACACCACTAAGGAATCTGCAGTTGTAAACTGCTATTACCTCAAAGGCTGCCACAGCCTTGCAGCTAACACCGGCTTCGGCACCGAAAAGACCGAATCCGAACTCAAAGCTTCCGCTATGGTTGACCTTCTTGGCGCAAGCTTCCGCATGGATAAGCAGAACATCAACAGCGGCTATCCCATCCTTGCATGGCAGGCTCACGAATGGGGCGAAACCACCTATACTTGGAACGCTGACAACAATACTGTAACCGCAACTCATTCCTGCGCACAGCACCCGAACGAGACCGAAACCGAAACCGTTGACGCTGTTTACAGCGTAGTTAAAGAAGCTACCTGCGAAGTAAAGGGCGAGGGCAAGTTCGTGGCAACCTTCACCAAGTTCGCGGCGACCGAAAAGACTGTTGAAATCCCGGCGACCGGTCATAAGTGGGGCAAGCCCACCTATGAGTGGAGCGCAGATCACAGCACTCTCACCGGAAAGGTAGTCTGCGAGAACGACAAAAACCATGTTCACACTGAAACGGTGAACTCCACCGCCGTAACCGAGAACGCAACCTGCACCACTCCGGGCAAGGTTACCTACACCGCAGAGTTTGGCGAGAATGAATATGGCTTCACCACTCAGACTGCCGTAGTTGAAAATGCGGTTCTCGGTCATGACTGGGGCGAAACCGAGTACACATGGAACAGCAATAACAGCGAAGCTACCGCAAAGCATACCTGCAAACGCGATCCGAGCCACACTGAAACCGAAACCGTAAACACCGTTTACAGCGTTGTTAAAGCGGCAACCTGCGAAGTAAAAGGCGAGGGCAAGTTCGTTGCAACCTTTACCAAGTTCGCAGCGGCCGAAAAGACCGTTGAAATCCCGGCAATCGGCCATAAGTGGGGCAAGCCCACCTACGAGTGGAGCGCAAACAACAGCACCCTCACCGGAAAGGTAGTCTGTGAGAACGACAACAGCCATGTTCACACCGAAGATGCAAGAGTCACCTCCAAGACTCTCAAAGAGGCGACCTGCACCGAAAAGGGCAAGGTTGAGTTCACCGCAGAATTCGGCGCCAATATCTACGGCTTTGAAAAGCAGATTAAGACCGTCGATACTCCGGCTCTCGGTCACAAGCTCGTTCACCATGCCGCAAAAGCAGCCACCTGCATTGCGGAGGGCAGCATCGAGTATTGGGAATGCACTGTTTGCAAGAAGCTTTACTCCGATAAGGACGCAAAGAACGAAGTCACAACAATTGTAACCCCCAAGGACCCCAAGAACCATGTAGGCG
Organism: uncultured Oscillospiraceae bacterium; assembly: GCA_900553955.1. Taxonomy (GTDB): domain Bacteria; phylum Bacillota; class Clostridia; order Oscillospirales; family Ruminococcaceae; genus UMGS1668. The sequence continues at coordinate 33,809 of USFO01000001.1, read as the reverse complement.
AAACCGAGCTTAAAAACGCCAAAGCCGCAACCTGCACCGAGAGCGGCTACACCGGCGATACCTACTGCAAGTCCTGCGGCGAGCTTATCGAAAAGGGTAAAGCAAGCCCCGTCGTACCTCATCAGTTCGGCGAATGGATTATAGTAAAGCAGCCCACCGGAACCGAAGCGGGCGAAAAGGTTCGCTACTGCAAGGTTTGCAACCTTGAGCAGAGAATGGAAATTCCGCGCCTGTCCGATAACAGCCAGACCATTCACATCGTCATCGGCGGCGACAAGAACAAGGGCGAAAACAACCCCGAAACCGGCGCACCCGCACCGAACGGCTTTGCAGCTGTTGCCGTTCTTGCTGCTGCGGCAGTAATTCTTGGCAAAAAGAAACGCGGATAATTAAATCAAGCGCAAAAGCGGCTTTACTTCGGTAAAGCCGCTTTTAGTTTGCAAAAAAATGTGTTTTGCGCTATAATCGAATAGTAAATTCGGAAAAGTGAGGGTGATTTTTTTGAAAAAACTCGGTTTCGGCTGTATGCGCCTGCCTATGCTTGAGGGCGCAGAAAAGCAGGTTGACATAGAACAGACCAAACGCATGGTGGACCGTTTTATGGGGGCGGGCTTCAACTATTTTGACACCGCCCACGGCTACATAAGCAAAAAAAGCGAGCCTGTGGTGAAGGAGTGCCTCACCAGCCGATACCCAAGGAACAGCTATATACTTACGGATAAGCTTACATCGGGCTATTTTAAGACGAAGGAGGACATTCGTCCTCTGTTCAAGTCCCAGCTTGAGGCCTGCGGCGTGGACTATTTTGACTACTACCTCATGCACGGGCTTGACGCGGAGGATCACGAGAATTTCAAAAGGGTCGGCGCTTACGAGGAAGCTCTTGCCCTCAAGGCGGAGGGTAAAATTCGCCACATGGGTATTTCCTTCCACGATACCGCCGATGTGCTTGAAAAAATTCTCTCCGAGGTGCCGGAAATAGAGGTCGTGCAAATTCAGTTCAACTATGTGGACTACGACAGCCCCACGGTGGAGAGCAAAAAATGCTACGAGGTTTGCCGCAGGTTCGGAAAACCGGTGATAATTATGGAGCCGGTCAAGGGCGGCAGTCTTGTCAATCTTCCAAAGGAGGCACTGGAAGTGCTCCACTCCGTCGGTGACGGCAGCCCCGCAAGCTATGCAATCCGCTTTGCGGCGTCCTTTGAGGGCATTATGATAGTTCTCTCCGGCATGAGCGATATGGAGCAGATGGAGGACAACATCAGCTTTATGAAGGACTTTAAGCCCTTCTCCGAGGAGGAATTTGCGGCCGTGCGGCGGGTCTGCGACATTTTTGCGGCACAGAAGCTCATTCCCTGCACCGCCTGTCACTACTGCACCGACGGCTGTCCGAAGCAAATTCCAATTCCGGATATTTTCGCCGCCATGAACCGCAAAAAGCAGTTCGGCGATTGGAACAGCGGCTGGTACTACGGCAAGCTCACCGAAAACGGCGGCAAGGCGTCATCCTGCATAAAATGCGGCAAATGCGAAAAATCCTGCCCGCAGCACCTCAAAATCAGAGAGCTTTTGGAGATGTGCGCGGCGGAGTTTGAGAAAGAATAAAGAAAAAGCGCAAAGATCGGTACGGTCTTTGCGCTTTTTTGCTGTCAGTCAAGATAATCGCCGATATCACAGCCGTTATATTGCTTGATGATTTTGACTATGACGGAGCCGTCCGGCTCATCGTGCTCGTCTATAATTTTGAACTTGGTTCCGGCGTGCTCAAGGCCGAGCTTGTAGTTTTCCACCTCGCCCTTGACGAGCTTTACAGCGTAATCGTGGGCATAATCCTCCTTCAAAATAAAATGCAGAGTTTGGCATATACAGGCAGATTGAACTCTTTTCATAAAAATTCCCCTTTCGGTTTATATAATAGCAAGTATATAATTTGCCTAAGCTTATTATAGCAAATTTGAGCACCGGAAATCAAAGGACGTTTTGCACAAAAATTCACCATAGTATTTTTGTGCAAAAAATACTTGAAAATTTGTTCCGAAAAGTGGTATAATAATAAAGCTGAGCAGCTATGCGCGTAAGTCCGAGTACGGAATTACGCGCATTTTTTTGTGCTCAAATTTATTTTTTCAAGAGGTTGTTTTGATGAAGGAAAATGAAAAGAATACTTTTCTTGTAACGGAGCCGCTGGGCAGGCTGATGAAAAAATATTCCCTGCCATGCGTAATCTCGCTTTTTGTGGCGGCGTTATATAATATTGTCGACCAGATTTTTATTGCGAACGCCGATTATCTCGGAACGGCGGGAAATGCCGCAAATAATGTGGTGTTTCCGCTTACTGTGGTGGCGCTTGCGGTTGCCGTAATGATAGGTGACGGCTGCTGTGCTTTTGTAAGTATTTGCCTCGGTGCTCATGATGAGCACGATGCGGCAAACAGCGTCGGCAGCTCCGTGCTCACCGTGCTCGTTTCTTCCGTCGTGCTCATGGCGTTGTATTTTGCCTTTCAGGAAACGCTTTTGACTGCTTTCGGAGGCAGAGTGAACGAAAAAACCTTTGCTTTGGCAAAGGAATACTTCACATGGATAACCGCAGGTTTGCCGTTTTATATGTTCGGTCAGGCGATGAACCCGATAATCCGTTCCGACGGAAGCCCGCGTTTTGCCATGGCAGCTACTCTCTGCGGTGCCGCTGTGAATATCGTGCTCGACCCCGTGCTCATTTTTGTATGCCGCATGGGAATGATGGGCGCCGCTGTGGCAACGGTGCTCGGACAGGTGCTCACGGCGGGGCTTTCGCTGTGGTATATTTGCCGCATGAAGTGCATGCACATTACGGCGAGCAGTATTAAACCGCACTATGCGCTCATGAAAAAGTACATTCCGCTCGGTGTATGCAGCTTTCTTGCACAGATTTCGCTTGTGGCGGCAATGGCGGCGAATAACAATATGATTACAAAATACAGCGCTTCTGACGAAATATTCGGTATGGCGGAATACTCGGATATCCCGATGGCGGTAATCGGCATAGTGATGAAGTTTTTCCAAATAGTCATTTCAATTTCAATAGGTCTTGCCGCCGGGTGCATACCAATAGTAGGCTATAATATAGGGGCGGCTCGGGGAGATCGCGCAAAGGGTCTGTTCAGGCTGCTGCTCGGCGCAGAGGCTGCCGTAGGGGCGGTTTCTCTGATTATCGTGGAGCTTTTCCCACGGCAGCTTATCGGAATTTTCGGGGCCGCGGGGGAAAGCGCATACTACACCGAATTTGCGGTAAAGGCGTTTCGTATTTATCTTTGCATGATGGTGCTCGCCTGCATAAATAAGGCGGCGTTCATTTTCCTCCAGTCCATGGGAAAGCCATGGGAATCCACACTGCTTTCCATGCTGCGGGAAGTGGTTTTGGGCGTCGGATTGGCACTGCTGCTGCCGCTGCGGTTCGGGTTGGACGGCATTTTGCTTTCTATGCCGGTGGCGGATATACTTACATTCATTGTTTCGGTAATAATTATATTGCATACATTCGGGAAGCTTGACAGGGACAGCGCAAAGGCTGCATAATATACCCCTTCCCCTCAAATTTTTTCGCAGCTTCGGGAAAAAAGCGGTTGATTGATAGTGAAAACGATGCTATAATAAAAAAATAAAATTGTCAACCGAAAGCGGCTTAATGCGGGAAGGAAACGGTATGGAAAACAAACTTGAAAAGAGGTACGGACTTTTTACGGCGATATCCATGGTCGTGGGCATCACAATAGGCTCCGGCGTGTTCTTCAAGGCTGTAAAGGTGCTCAGCCTTACAGGCGGAAATATGGGGCAGAGTATGCTTGTAATCGCCATAGTGGGGCTTATTATGATCGCATGCTCATGCGCTTTTGCGGCGCTCGGCACGAAGTATGTAAAGTGCAACGGAATTGTGGACTACGCCGAAGCCACCATCGGCAAAAAATATGCCTACTATGTGGCGTGGTTCCTATCCACCATGTACTATCCGATTATAGCAGCCACCCTTTCGTGGGTTTCCGCAAGGTACACCACCATGCTCTTCGGCATGGAGGACGGCGGCGGAGCCACCTGCGCCATAGGTGCGTTCTATTTGATGACGAGCTTTGCGATAAACGCTCTTTCGCCGAAGCTGGCGGGCAAAATTCAGGTTTCCGCCACGGTGATCAAGCTTGTTCCGCTGTTGCTTATGGGCATTGTGGGAACGATAGTCGGCCTTGTGAACGGCAACAGTATTGCAATTTTCAGCGACAGCTCCATTATTGAGGCGGGAGGTCAAAGCAGCGGAATTCTTCCGGCGGTGTGCGCCTTTGCGTTCTCCTACGAGGGCTGGATAATCGCCACCACCATAAATTCCGAGCTGAAGAACGCAAAGCGGGATCTTCCGCTTGCGCTTATCGGCGGAGCGATTTTCTGCACCGTGATTTACAGCCTCTATGTCTACTCTATGAGCGCAACCATGAACGCGGAGCAAATTCTCGAAGCGGGGGATATGCTTCCCAAAATAGCATTCTCCAATGTGTTCGGCAATTTCGCCGGAACGCTTGTGTTCGTTTTCATTATAATTTCCTGTTTGGGAACCACAAACGGCGTTATGATGGGAACTATGCGCGGACTGTACTCTCTCTCCTTCAGAACGGAGGGCAAGCGGGCAAAGGTTCTTGCGGAGGTGGACAAATCCACGGGAATGCCACTTAAATCCTGCATAGCGGGGCTTGCGCTTTGCGCGTTTTGGTTCCTCCAGTGGCAGGCTTTCTTCTGGGAAGGCCCCCTCGTTATGAATAAAACCGGAAATCCGGCGTGGCTACTCGGCTGGGAAGCGGACGAAATCGTAATAATCACCCTCTATGCTTTCTATATTCCCATATTCATTATGATGATGGCAAAGGAAAAGGATTTCGGCTTTGTGAAGCGCTTTGTTCTGCCGCTGCTTGGCATTGGTGCTTCCGTTTTTATGGGTTATTGCTGCTATGTTTCCTACGGCGAGCTTGTAATATCCTATCTTGCGGTGTTTGCGCTCTTTATGCTCGGCGGAGTTATCTTCTATCGGGAAAAGCAGAAGAAAAAGTAAGTCTGTAACGCCGCAGGACGTTAAAATATAATTTTGAAGGAGTAAAAACCATGGGAAAATTCGTAGTAAAAGAAACTGAAAAGAGTGTTCATTTCAATCTTGTCGCCTCCAACGGCGAAGTCATCGGAAGCTCCCAGAACTACAGCACCAAGGACGGCTGCCTTAACGGAATCGAAAGCGTCCGCAAAAACGCCGAAGCCGCGAAGCTTGAAGATCAGACCGTTGAGAACTTTGAGACTGAAACCAACCCGAAATTTGAAATTTACACCGACAAAGCCGGCGAATTCCGCTTCCGCCTGAAAGCCCGCAACGGCGAAATCATCCTCTCCTCCGAGGGATACAAGGCAAAAGCATCCTGCAAAAACGGTGTAGAGAGCGTCCGCAAAAATGCTCCCGAAGCAAAGATTGAAGAAGCCGAATAATTATTATGCGAAGAAAAAAGCACCCGCCGGGTGCTTTTTTGTACTTTAATGATATACGAATTGTAGAATTAAGACATAATATGACTAATTGTAAAATATTTTGCGGCAGCTCACAGTGATTTGTCGAAGCTTGCGGAAAAAAACAGCCCTGCGCAAAATCTGTGCGGGGCTGTTAATGCAATCAATCATCCGGCAGCGCGGGAATATCGCCCACGCCGGAGAGAACATGCTTCGGGCGATAGGGGAAACGCTTAATTTCCTCCGGGTCGGTGACGCCGCAAAACAGAGCAAATCCCGCACCCCCTTTTGGGGTGTGGGCTTGAAATTCATAACAAAACAGTAGGTAATAGTGGCAGACTTTAAGCGCAATCAGTCGTCTGGCAGAGCGGGAATATCGCCCACGCCGGAGAGAACATGTTTCGGGCGATAGGGAAAGCGCTTAATTTCCTCCGGGTCGGTGACGCCGGAGAGTACCAAAACCGTATCGAGGCCGGTTTCTATTCCGGCGACAATGTCGGTGTCCATGCGGTCGCCTATCATAACCGCGTCTTCGGAGTGAACGCCGAGGATGCGCAGACCGGTGCGCATAATAAGAGGGTTAGGTTTTCCGATGAAGTAGGCGGATTTGCCCGTCGCCATTTCGATGGGCGCAATCATGGCGCGGCAGGCGGGCAGAATGCCGTCGTCGGAAGGACCGGTAATGTCGCTGTTGGTTCCGATAAGCTTCGCGCCCGCAAGCACAAGGCGCACCGCTTTCACAATGCTTTCATAATTGTAGGCATTACCTTCGCCGATAACCACATAGTCCGGGTCAACGTCGTTCATGGTGATGCCCTCGTCATGAAGCGCCATAATAAGTCCCGCACCGCCGATTACAAATGCGCTGCAGCCCGGAGCCTGAGAGGCTATGAACTTTGCTGTGGCCTGTGCGCTGGTATAGAAATGACTTTCGTCCACATCAAGTCCCATGCGCCACAGCTTTTGCTGAAGCTCCTTCGGCGAACGGTCGGAAGAGTTTGTCAGGAACAGAAAATGCTTATCCTCGTTGTAAAGCCAGTCCACAAATTCGCGAACGCCGGGCAAAAGCTTGTTTCCGTGATAGATAACGCCGTCCATATCGCAGATAAAGCCCTTTTTGTTTTTAAGATTATCCATTTGCGGTATCTCCTTTGCTTATTATACGGAAACGCCCCTTGCCGATTATTTTGCGGCGGGCAGAATAACGCGGATAGTCGTACCCTTGCCGGGTTCGCTTTCAAGCTCGATTTTGCCGCCGTGCCGCTGTACTGCGTGCTTTACGATGGAAAGACCCAGACCGGTTCCACCGGAAGCCTTGGAATGGCTCTTGTCCACCCGATAGAAGCGTTCAAAAATGCGGCTCTGATGCTCCGGCGCAATTCCTATTCCGCTGTCATTTACCGTGAGCACGGCAGAGTTTTCTTCCTTGGCGACGGATATCAGAACGTTTCCGCTTTCTACATTATATTTTACCGCATTTTCACCCAAGTTGTAAATAACTTCGTACAAAAGTCTTTTAATTCCGAACACAAAAACGCTTTCGCCCTCTGCAAGGAGGGAAATATTCCTCGCTTTTGCGGCTTCGGAGAGGTCGGCGGCGGCTTCCTCTGCAACGGCAAGCAAATCCACCCGCTCCATGGGCAGGGAATCCCCCTCATCAAGCTGAGAAAGGCGGATTATGTCGTTCACAAGGCTAACAAGCCGCTGAGCCTCCTCGCGGATATGTCCCACAAAGCGGGGCATATCCGCGGCTTTCACCATGCCGCTTTCTATAAGCTCCGCACTGCCGATTATCCCTTGGAGCGGGGTTTTCAGTTCGTGGGAAACATTTGCGGTGAATTCGCGCCGAAGCTTTTCGGCGTTTTCCCTGTCGGTTATGTCAAAGAGAAGAATAACCGCGCCGAAAGCGTTGCCGTCGGAATCAATGCGGCTTATGTCAAACTGATAGGTGCGCCCGTTTTTATCGGAATGAATTTCACTGTGGCCGTGCTCAAAGGCAGAATGTATCGCTGCGTTGAGGTCGCGGCTGCGGTCAACGGTGAGGAAGCTCTTTCCTATGCAGTCCTCCGCGGCAGAAAAAATATTCCGCGCAGCGGAGTTGATGCTCAAAACATTCTCGTTCGTGTCGATGAGCACCAAACCCTCCTTCATATTTCCGGTTACCTGCTCAAATTCGTCGGTGCGGTGGCGAAGCTCCGCAAGCTGCTCCGCAATTTGAGCACGCTGTTTGTTTATCCTGCTCAGCAGCGGAGAAAGCTCTTCGTAGGAATCATTGTCCAGCGGGTGTTCAAGGTCAAGCCTGTTGAGCGGCTCCACAATTCGTTTTGCAAGGCGGCTAGCCAGAACGCCGGAGAGGATAAGCGCGCCGACGCCCACGGCAATTATGGGCGAAATCATGCCCATGGCGATGGCACCCACCGTGGCGCGGCTTACGGAAATACGCAGAACTCGCCCATCATCAAGGCGTTTTGCACAGTAAATTGTTTTTTGCAGCAGAGTGGAGGAATAGCGGATGGATTCACCCTCGCCGCTTTCAAGTGCCTGCTTTATTTCCTCGCGGCCGCCGTGATTTTCAAGGCTTTCCGCGTCGGCGGCGGTGTCATAAAGAACATTGCCGTCCTTTGCGATAAGCGAAAGACGAAAATGCCCGGAAGAAATGTTTTTCAGGTAATCATCGCCGCCGTGTTCAACCGCTGTGGCGGCGAGGTAAAGCTCGTCCCTCATCTCCTGCCTTTGCAGTCTGCCGAAGTATTCGTAAAAGCAGCTTGAAATGATAACAAGGCTAGCAAGCAGAACGCTTGCCGCCACAATAATAATGGAGTGAAAAATCTTTTTGGTCATAAATCTGCCTCCAACCGATAGCCAACATTGCGAACGGTTTTGATAAGGTCGCCGTATTTGCCAAGCTTTTGACGCAGGGAGCGTATGTGCATATCAACGGTGCGGGTTTCTCCGCAATAGTCCGTGCTCCAAACCTTCTCCATAAGCTGGTCCCGTGTGAACGCGATTCCGGGATGGGAGAGAAACAACCGCAGCAGCTCGAACTCCTTGTAGGTGAGCACCACCTGCTCTCCGTCGGCGAAAACCTTGTGCTCGTCGGTGCTCAGGGACAGTCCGCCGATTTTGAGCACGGTGCTTTGCGGCGCAGAGGTTTTGCAGCGGCGCAAAACCGCCTTTACGCAGGAAACAAGCTCCATCACACCGAAGGGCTTTACAAGGTAGTAATCCGCGCCAAGGTCAAGCCCCTTTATTTTGTCGTATTCCGCACCCTTCGCGGTGGCAAGCACCACCGGAATATCCGCAAAGCGGCGCACCTCGCGCATTCTGCGCAAAAGCTCCAGCCCGTCAATGCCTGGGAGCATAAGGTCGAGGATAACAAGCTCCGGCAGCTCCGCCTGCTCCGCTTGCAGCGCTTCCCAAAAAGAGGCGCCGTCCTCAAAGCCCCTTGCGGAAAAACCCGTGGACTGTAAAGCGTAAACCTCTATGTCGCGGATGCTTGCATCATCCTCAACGCACCAAATCATCGTTTTCCCTCCTGTGTTCACCGGTTATGGAGAACATGACCCAGTGAGCAATGTTCACCGCATGGTCTCCGATTCGTTCAAAGTATTTTGCAATCATCAAAAGGTCGAGAGCAGACTCTCCCTGCATCGGATTTTCGGAAATTTCGTCTATCAGGCAGCGCTTGACGGCGGCAAAGCAGTTGTCAACGGCGTCATCGTCGGAAACAACCTTCTCTGCTAACATTATATCATGTTTGACGAAAGCATCAACACTTTCCGTAACCATTTTCATTGCCGATTTTGCCATTTTTATTAAAACAGAAGAGGAGCTGCCGCCGCCGTCCCTCAAAAAGGAGAGAATTTCGGCAATGTCCGCCGCCTGGTCGCCGATTCGCTCCATATCCGTGACCATTTTAAGGGCGGCGGAAATCTGTCGAAGATCCCTCGCCACCGGCTGCTGCTGCAAAAGCAGCTTCAAACAAAGCCCCTCAATGTCCCGTTCCTTTTGGCGAATTTCTCCGTCAAGGGGCTTTGCTTTTTTTACGGCGTCATTTTCGCCGCCAAGCGCTTTCGGCGTAATGGCGATTATATCCTCGCAAAGCGCGCCCATTTCAATAAGCTCCGTGTTCAAAAGAGCAAGCTGCTCGTCAAAAAAATTTCTCATTATCCAAACCTTCCCGTGATGTAGTCTTCCGTCCGTTTGTCCTTCGGAACGGAGAAAATTTCTTCCGTATCGCCGTATTCCACAAGCTCGCCCAGCAGAAAAAACGCCGTTTTGTCGGAAATTCGCGCCGCCTGCTGCATATTGTGGGTGACTATGACTATGGTGTATTTGTCCTTTAGCTGCATAGCCAAATCCTCGATTTTGGAGGTGGAAACAGGGTCGAGGGCGGAGGTCGGCTCATCCATGAGCAGCACATTCGGGTGAACGGCAAGGGCGCGCGCTATGCAAAGGCGCTGCTGTTGTCCGCCGGAAAGCCCCAAAGCGTTCTTATTGAGACGGTTCTTGACCTCCTCCCAAATGGCGGCATCCCGCAGGGACTGCTCCACAATTTCATCAAGCTTTGCTTTGCTGCGAATGCCGTGGGTGCGCGGGCCGTATGCCACGTTGTCGTAAATGCTCATGGGGAAGGGGTTCGGCTTTTGGAATACCATGCCGATTTGCCGCCGAAGCTCGTTTACATCCGTATCCGGCGAATAGATATTCGCTCCGCCGTAGGAGATTTCTCCGGTGATTTTAACTCCGGGGATAAGGTCGTTCATACGGTTTAGGGTTTTAAGAAAGGTGGATTTTCCGCAGCCGGAGGGACCTATAAGGGCAGTTATGCTCTTTTCGGGAATATCCATATTTATATCGAACAGTGCCTGATGGTCTCCGTACCAAAGGCAGAGATCCTTTACGGAAATAATATCGCTCATAATTCTTTCTTCCTCCTGAAGTATTTTGCCGCAAGCTCCGCGGCGAAGTTTATAAGCAGAGCCAAAAGCATAAGTATGGCGGCTATGGCGAAGGCGGCTTCAAACTCGCCCTCCTCCTTTGCGTAAACATAGAGTGCCACGGTGAGGGTGGAGCCGGAGCTGCCGAGTCCGCGGAAAAATCCGTTTAGCGTGTGGGCAAAGCCCGCGGTGAACAGCAGTGCGGCGGATTCGCCGAGTATGCGCCCCACCGCGAGTATGCAGCCGGTGATTACGCCGTCAACGCAGCCGGGGAGCACCACGGTGCGAATAACTCTCCATTTGCCCGCTCCCAGTCCGAAAGCACCCTCCCGGTAGCTTTGCGGAACGGTTTTAAGGCTCTCCTGCGTTGTGCGCATAACCGTGGGCAGGTTCATAATAACAAGTGTCAGCGCGCCCGCAAGCAGAGAGGTCTGCATTTTGAGGAATTCGCAGAAGAACAGCATACCCACAAGACCGTATATGATGGACGGTATGCCGGAAAGCGTCTCCGCGGCGTATTCGATTATCCGCACAAATCTTTTGTCCCCGGCATATTCCGAAAGATAGACCGCCGCGCCCGCTCCAAGAGGAACGACTATGATTATGGTGGCGATTACAATGTAAACCGTGTTCAGAATATCCGGCAGTATGCCGATATTGTGGGGAATTACCGTTGGCACGGTGGAAAGAAAGCTCCACGAAATGCCCGGCAAGCCCTTTATGAGAATATACGCGATAAGAAATAGCGCCAACCCGAAGGTAAGCCCCGCACAGATACGCATAAGCCATGTCATGGCACCGATATATATTTTTCTTTGGGAAGAAAGCTTATTCTTATTCATAATCACTCCTCCTTATCCCGCTTAAGGAAGAAATTCAGCACAGCATTTATTAGCATGATGAATACGAACAGCACAAGCGCGATGGAGAAAAGCGCCTGCCGCTGCAAGCCGGAGGAATAGCTCATTTCTTTGGAAACCGCGGTGGTGAGAAAGCACACGCTTTCAAAAAGCGAGGGCATACGGGCGGCGTTGCCGGATACCATGGCAACCGCCATGGCTTCGCCTATGGCACGCCCCACTCCGAGCACTACGGCGGCGGCAATGCCGCTTTTTGCCGCGGGAACGGACACCCGAAAATACGTTTCAATGGGCGTTGCCCCAAGCGCAAGGGAGGCGTCCTCATATTCCTTCGGCACCGCCTCAAGGGAGGTCACAGCGACCTTGATTATGGAGGGCAGAATCATAATCGCAAGCACTATTATCGCCGCCAAAAGGCTTGCGCCGTCCGGCACGGAGAAGATTTTGCGTATTCCCGGAACAAGAATCAGCATACCCACAAGTCCGTACACCACCGAGGGTATGCTCGCAAGCAGGCTGACGGCGGACTGCATGACGGATTTGAGCTTCGGCGGGGCTATTTTCGCAATATAAACCGCCGTCATAAAGCCCACGGGCACGCCTATCACTATGGCTCCCGCCGTTCCGTAAACGCTTGTCAGAATAAAGGGCAGTATGCCGAACTGAGGCTCCGCCGCGGTGGAAGCCCATGTTTTGCCGAACAGAAAGGGGATTATCCCGATTTTTTTAATGGCGGGAATACCGGAAATAATAAGGTAAACGCTTATGAGCAGCACAAAGCCCACGGTTATAAGTCCGAGTATAAGAAAAACGCCGTGCACAAGGCTCTCTGAAAATTTTTTTCTCTTCATAAAAGTCCTCCGAATAACAAAAATGCGGCTGTTTTGCAGCCACATTTTTGTTGCTCATTTTTAGTTTGCTGCAACTGCGCCGGCCGCAGAAATGATTTCAGCAGCATCAGGAGAAGTGATATAGTCAAAAAACTTCTGAGCCGTTTCGGAAAGCACCGCTCCGTCCTTGGTTACAAGAACAAAGGGGCGCTGAATAAGATAGCTGCCGTCCTTGACCGTTTCCTCGGAGGGAACAACGCCGTTCACGGTAAGAGCCTTTACGCTGTCTTTAAGAGCGGCGAGTGAGGCATAGCCTATGGCGTTGGGGTTTTGAGAAACGGTGGTGATAACATCGCCGGTGGAGGTAAGCTCCTGGCGGTACTTGCAGGAATCCTTTGTATCCGTAATGGATTCAAAGCCGTCGCGGGTGCCGCTTCCTGCTTCGCGCCCGATAAGTACGATTTCACCGTCATTTCCGCCAACATCTTTCCAGTTAGTGATTTCACCTTTATAAATGGAAGCAATCTGTTCCACCGTAAGGTCGGTGACGGGGTTTTCGGGGTTTACGATTATTGCGATGCCGTCAAGGGCAAGAACGGTTTCTTTAAGACCCTGAGCCTTCTCGTCGTCTTTAAGAGCGCGGCTGGAAAGGCCGATGTCGCAGCGACCCTCGGCAACTGCGGTAATTCCGGAGCCGGAACCGGTGGGGTTGTAGGTGAAGTTTACGCCTTGGTTGTTCTTCATAAAGGTTTCGCCAAGGGCGCGGATAACCTTCTCCATAGAGGTGGAGCCGTCGGTGGAAACGGTGCCTCCGGTGCTGCCGCATCCGGCGAACACAAGCGCCATGCAGCAAAGAGCAAGTAAAACAGCAATAATTTTTTTCATAACAGATTTCCTTTCGGTTTTTGAATTTGATTTTCTTTTTTCTCTGCACTTATAAGGATACCGAGCGGGTGTAAAAACCGAAAGAAGACTAATGTAAAATCCGTGTAAAATCGCATTTTTGCAGAAAAAAAGCGCCCTTCCGAATAGAAGAACGCTTTGAAATGAAATCAGAATGAATAATAGCTGCTGAGCAGTTCACTTAACAGGTTGCCGTACACACCCAAAGCCCCTATGATAACAAAAACACAGAAAGTACCGTACAGCACAAATGCCGAGCCGAAAATAATTCCGAGAATTGCAAAAACATTGCCTTTTTCGCCGGTAATTTTGATTTGCTTTGCTGCGTAAATGGACATAACCAGTGCGGAAATGCCGGTTATAAGGGTAAAAAAACCGGGCAGAAAAAACGAAACGGCTGCTACTGCAAAGCCGACTATCGCCCAAATGTTATACTTTTGCACTTCCTGCTTTGCCTGATTGGCGTAATAGCCGAAAGAGGAATTTTCTCCGGAGGGCTGCGCCATGTTTACCTGCGATTCACCCCTCGTAGAAGCCGTTGAACGAATAAGGCAGCTTAACCCAAAGTACAGCATTAATATAAATGAAATAATAAAAGCTTTTTGCGAAACTGTAAAAGAATAAAACCAAAAGCACCTGCCAAAACGGCAGGTGCTTTTGGGCGTCTATCATCAAAAAAGAGGGTAATGAAAAAGCGTCAGTAATTAAAGCTGCGCGCCGCAAAGCGGGCAGAAGCGGGCTTCCGGCTCAACCTTTGCGCCGCACATGGGACAGAATTTACAGGTCGCTTCCGCTTTTGGAGCGGGTTCGCAATCGCAGACGGGCCTTTCTTCATTGGTCAGCGGAAGAACCACCGGTTCGCAAACAGGCTGCTCTCCCTCACAGCAGGGGCAGAAGGCAGGCTCAGCGGGTACTTCGGGCTCTGCGGGCTCCGCCGGTGCAGCTTCGCCGCAGGGGCACGCGGGCGCGGCAGCTTCCGCAGGAGCTTCTTTTGGCGAGGTGATTGCTTCGATCTCTTTGCGGAAGTTTGCGATGTTGTTGCGGCAAACCTTCACACCTTCAAACATATTCATAACATCGCTGTCAAGAATTTCGCCGGAATCCAGCTTTGCAAGGAAATATTCACCGATTTTGAGGGTGATTGCAGAAATGTTGCGCTCCTCCGCGGCAATTCTGGAATTGAGCTTGCCGGTTTCGATGGCGTTTTCAGCCTTTTCGGTGGTTGCCTTCGCAAAGCTTGCGGTTTTTTCGGTTGCGGTTTTCGCAAAATCATTTATCTTATCAAAAAGTGCCATAAAAATTGCTCCCTTCGTATTTCTTCTTTAATATATACATTTTATCATTATGCGGCTGGAAATGTATCAAATTTTGATTTAATAAGTGTGAATTTTTTGAAAACGCGCGCCTTTCACCATATTTCACTTTGCTTCATATTGTGATACTGAGCCTATTCTATTATGGAAAGAGGGATATTTATGCGGCAAATTCCGCTTTGCGATATGAAGACCGGTACATACGGCCGGGTGGTGAGGCTTGATACCGAGGGGTATCTGCGCCGCCGGTTTATGGATATAGGACTTGTGGAGGGAACCTTGGTGGAATGTCTGCGGGAAAGCCCGGCGGGGGATCCGAAAGCCTATCTTATTCGGGGCGCGGTTATCGCCATACGAAAAGAGGACGCCGCTACGGTGTTCGTGGAGGCGGCTGTATGACGCTGGTTATCGCCCTTGCGGGCAACCCTAATGTCGGCAAAAGCACCGTGTTCAACGCCCTGACCGGTCTACACCAGCACACCGGCAACTGGAGCGGGAAAACAGTTGGCACGGCGGAGGGGCACTTTCGTTGCGGCAAAAAAGAGGTGCGGCTTGTGGATTTGCCCGGGGCGTATTCGTTGACGGCGAACTCCGCCGAGGAGGAGGTCACCCGGGATTTTCTCTGCTTTGAGCACCCGGACGCCGCCGTGGTTGTGTGCGATGCCTGCTGCTTGGAACGCAATTTGATTTTCGCCATACAGGTGGCGCAGATAATACCAAAAACAATGCTCTGTGTGAACATGATGGATGAAGCGCGCCACCGCGGCATAAAAATCGACCTTGCCGCACTTTCGGCGGAAACAGGATTGCCGGCGGTGGGCGTTTCCGCAACGCAGTACGAAGGACTTGACGAACTGGAGCGGCAGATGATAAGCCTTGCCGAAGGGCGGCTGCACAGCGTTTTTGTTCCGGTACGATACCCGAAGGCGGTGGAAAGCGCGGCGGAAAGCCTTACTCCGGTGCTCAGAAAAAGGTACGGAATCACGAGCATTTTTACCGTGCTCAAACTGCTTGAAAATGAGCACGGCTTTGTTGCCGCCTTTGAAAAGCGCTTCGGCAAAATTTCCGCAAACCGGGAGCTTACCGGCGCAATTGGCAAGGCAAACCGCATTATGAAGGACGGCGGTGTGACTAAAAAGAACATTTCGGATAAGCTTGCAGCCTGCGCCGTGCTCAGAGCGGAGGAAATCTGCCTTTCCGCAGTGGATTTGAGCACGCAGAAAGCAGTCCGGCGTGATGGCAAAATTGACTCCGTGCTCACTGGCAGAGTGTGGGGCATTCCGGTGATGCTTTTGCTGTTCGCGGGCATATTCTGGCTTACCGTTTCTGGCGCAAACTATCCTTCAAAGTGGCTTTCAGTCGGGTTTGCGATAGCGGAGGAGTGGCTTCGCCGTGCCCTTGCGGCGTTGAGCACGCCTCCGGTGTTCATGGATTTGCTCATAAACGGCGTGTGGAGGGTGCTCGGCTGGGTGGTATCCGTAATGCTGCCGCCCATGGCGATTTTCTTTCCGCTTTTTACTCTGCTTGAGGATTTGGGCTATTTATCAAGGGTGGCTTTTAACCTCGATAAGGGCTTCAAAACCGCAGGAGCATGCGGAAAACAAGCGCTTACAATGTGCATGGGGCTGGGCTGCGGAGCGGTCGGCGTGACCGGCGCTCGAATTATAGATTCGCCCCGGGAACGGCTAATCGCCATCATAACAAACAGCTTTGTACCGTGCAATGGGCGCTTTCCTGCGATAATTGCCATAGCCACAATGTTTCTAACCACCGGTGGACGCTTCGCTTCTTTGCAAAGCGCGCTGATTATGACCGCCGCCATAGCCTTCTCCGTGCTCATGACGCTGCTCGTTTCTCGGGCGCTTTCAAAAACGGTGCTCAAGGGCGTTCCGGCAAGCTTTACTTTGGAGCTTCCGCCGTACAGAATACCGAGAGTGGGGAAAATCCTGCTTCGCTCGGTGCTCGACAGAACCCTCGTGGTGCTCGGGCGGGCGGCGGCGGTGGCTCTGCCCGCGGGGATTGTTATATGGGCGTGCTCGAATATTTATATCGGTGAGGAGACCGTGCTCAAAATCGCCGCCTCCGTGCTCGAACCCTTTGCAAGGCTTTTCGGTATGGACGGAAACGTGCTCTGCGGCTTCATATTGGCGCTGCCCGCCAACGAAATCGCCCTGCCGATAATGGCCATGGGCTATTCCGGCGGCGCGCTTGCGGAGATAAGTTCCCTTGAAAAAACGGCGGTGCTCTTCGCCGCAAACGGTTTCGGCACGGTAAACGCATTGTGCACGCTGGTGTTCATACTGTTCCACTGGCCATGCGCAACCACCATTCTGACCGTCTGGAAGGAGACAAAAAGCCTTAAATGGACGGTGCTTTCCGTTGCGGCGCCGCTTTTTACCGGGCTTTTCCTATGCTTTTTAATAAATATGACTGTAAAACTGTTTGTATAGGTGCAAAAAGCCTTGATATTTTCCGTAAAGATGGTATAATAGAACGGAAAGGGTGAGTTTTTATATGACCTATCAAGAAAGAAAACGTTGGCTTCTTTTTGGGCTTCCGTTAACGTTCACCAAATACACCTTGACGGAGGAACAGATAATCATTAACACCGGCTTTTTGAACCAGGAGGAAAACAACTGTTATATGTACAAAGTACAGGATACGGTGCTTTCCAGCAGTCTGCTTCAGCGTATGGCGGGGCTTGGCACGGTTGTTTGCAAAACAAGCGATGTAACCCATCCGCAGCTTGTGATGAAAAATATAAAAAACGCCCGCAAGATAAAAGATTTTATCATTGAAAATTCAGAAGATCAGCGTATGAAGCGCAGAACGATAAATACGCTGAATATCAGCGCGGAAGCTGACTCATCGGATCTTGACGGCGATTTCAACTAAAGAAAGGAAAGATACAGCAATGTCAAATTTCTCCGTTGTTAAAGGCAATATCGTAAATATGAAGGTTGACGCAATAGTTAATGCCACAAATACCAGCCTTATAGGCGGCGACGGCATTGACGGCGCAATTCATCGCGCCGCGGGTGCGGAGCTTATCAGCTGCTGCCGCAAGCTCGGCGGCTGCAAAACCGGCGAAGCCGTTATTACTCCCGGATTTAAGCTTGACGCAAAATATATTATCCATACCGTAGGCCCCGTTTGGAACAACGGTCTTACCAACGAAGCGGAGCTGCTCCGTCAGTGCTATGTAAAATGCCTTGACCTTGCCGTTGAATACAACTGCAAAACCGTTGTGTTCCCTTCCATTTCCACCGGTGCAAACCGTTTTCCCCTTGCAAAGGCCGCGGAAATCGCAATCAACACCATCATCGAATATCTTGAGCAGGACACCTGCCTTGAAGATGTGAAGATAGTCTGCTTCGACTTTAACACCAAAGCCGCATACGACAAAGTTATGCGCGAGCTGGGCAGACTTGCCGACGATGAGGACTGATACGCAGGCGAAAGCTTCAATGCCTCCCTTTTTGGGAGGCATTTTTGTGCCGTAAAAAATAATTCGCCCGCCGGGTGGAAAAATTCATAAAGTTCAATTATAATATAGTAGTAAGAAAGGAGTGAGCAGGCACTGTGGAGGATCTTAAATTCATAACAGCCGCAAATATAATCAGTCTTCGCACAAAGGCGGGAATGACCCAGGCGCAGCTTGCGGAGCTTCTTAATTATTCCGACAAAAGTGTTTCTAAGTGGGAGCGGGCGGAGGCGGTGCCGGACGCATATGTGCTAAAGAATATGTCGGAAATTTTCGGCGTGAGCGTGGACTACCTGCTTTCTTCCCATAACGACTGGGAGCCGATTTCTCAAAAGCAGAAACGCCGCTACCGCAGTGAGATTATAGTGCTCATTTCCATGGTGGGAATATGGACGCTGGCGTTCTTCATCTTCATCATAGGCTGGATTTTGGGACACCTGTTCTGGATGGTGTTCATATATGCAATTCCCATTTCCCTCATAACGCTTTTGGTGTTCAATTCCGTTTGGGAAAAGGGAAAACGGAACTATTATATAATTTCGACCCTTGTGGCGAGCATATTCGTGATGTTCTATCTTGCTCTGCTGCGGTGGAACCCTTGGCAGATACTGCTGCTCATAGTTCCGGCGGAGCTTATAGTGTTCCTTGCGTTTAGGGTGAAAAAACCGCTTGATTAAGCCATTCTACTACCGGTAGAGCCCGATTTTTCGGGCTCTACTTTTTGTTATTGAGGAGTATAGCCGGATTTCATTGCCTTTTTCAGGCGGGCGGGGTATCATAGAGGCATAGAAAATGTTGTGAAGGAGAAAACTACAAATGGCAAACTATGTTTTAAGCTGCTGCTCCACCGCAGACCTTTCAAAAGAGCATTTTGAGAACAGGGATATTCATTATATTTGCTTCCATTATAAATTGGATGGGGTGGATCACCCGGATGATTTGGGTCAGACCATTCCGTTTGAAGAATTTTATAAAAAAATGGATGAGGGCGCCGACACCGTAACCTCTCAGGTGAACGTTTCGGAATATGTCGAGTACTTTTCCCAATTTCTTGAGGAGGGCAAGGACATTCTTCATGTGAGCCTTTCCACCGGCATTTCCGGAACTTACAATTCCGCGATGAACGCCGCCCTTATCGCAAGGGAGCGCTACCCCGAGCGCAAAATTTACATTGTGGATTCCCTTGGTGCGTCCTCCGGATACGGTTTGCTTATGGATAAGCTTGCGGATTTGCGGGATTCCGGCATGAGCATCGAGGAGGTGCGGGACTGGACGGAGGAGCACAAGCTCAATCTGCACCACTGGTTCTTCTCCACCGACCTGAAATTCTACATCAAGGGCGGCAGAATTTCCAAAACAGCCGGCGCCATCGGAACCATCCTCGGAATTTGCCCGCTGCTCAATATGGACAACGAGGGCAGACTCATTCCGAGGGCGAAAATCCGCTCGAAGCGCAAGGTAATTCAGGAAATCGTAAAGCGCATGGAGGAAAACGCCGACGACGGACTTGATTATTCCGGCAAATGCTATATTTCGCAGTCCGCATGCGTTGAGGACGCAAAGGAGGTTGCAAGGCTTGTGGAGGAGCGTTTCCCCAAGCTTTGCGGAAAAGTTGAAATAAACTACGTAGGCACAACCATAGGCAGCCACACCGGTCCCGGAACCGTTGCGCTGTTCTTCTGGGGAAAAAAGAGGGAAGCATAATGATAAAACTTTTTACTGATACATCCGCGAACCTTCCGGTGAGCATAACCAAAGAATACGACATAGAAGTTGTACCGTTTTCCTATACGGTAAACGGCAAGGAGGTTCCTTACAGCGCCGACACCGACTTTAACGGCAGAGCTTTCTACGAAGCTATGCGCGCCGGTGCGGATGTCAAGACCTCCATGGTGAGCATGACCGACTTCTGCGAAGCCTTTGAGCCTTGGGTAGAAAAGGGCAACGCTGTTATATATGTCGGAATGTCCGGCGGAATAAGCGGAACCGCAAACGCCGCCAAGCTTGCGGCGGAGGAGCTGCTTGAGCAGTACCCATCCGCTAAAATCGCCACCATAGATACCTACGCCGCAAGCCTCGGCGAGGGTATGCTTGTAATTGAAGCGGCAAAGATGATTGAGCGCGGCGATCCTTTCCTCAAGGTCGTCAAGAGCATAGAGCTTCTGCGAAAAAATATGTGCCAGTTCTTCACCGTTGACGACCTTGCCTATCTTCGCAAGGGCGGCAGAATTTCCGGAGCGGCGGCGGTGGTGGGAACCATGCTCAACATAAAACCCATGCTTCGCGGCGACGAAACCGGCAAAATCGTTGCCTGCGCAAAAATCCGCGGCTTTAACAAGTCCATGGACACCCTTGCGAATATGTACGACGAGCTTGTTCTGGATAAAAGCGCGCCCGTGGGAATAGCCCATGCGGATAATCCCGAGGGGGCGCAGCGCCTTGAGGATCGCCTGCGTGAAAAAGGCTTCACCGGAGAGCTGCTCAAGGTGGTTTACGAGCCCGTTACCGGTTCCCATGTGGGTCCCGGAACCGTTGCGGTTTTCTATATGGGCGAGCATAAATAATTCCGATAAAAAGACAAAAAATCCGCTTCCCTTTTGGGAAGCGGATTTTTTGCATTCGGTATCAGTTGTTATTGCTTGCCATAACGAAGTCGATGCTCACCATAACCGCAAGGGAGAGGAGCATATCCTGCGGGTGCAGCGCCTCGACGGTGTAGCAGTCCCCGAAGGTGAACCATTCCTTGCTGATGTGGGCAACAGGCGCGCCGGAGCGGGTGATTTCGTATTCGTGGCTGAAAAAATCGCCGGAAACATACCAATTCACGCCCTCGACGGAGTATTCCTGACAAAAAAGCGTAAACTGCTTTTGAATGGAGGCGGAGTATTCGCCGTGAATGTAAATATCAAGGCGGGGCAAAATCAGGCTGAACCGCTGCTCGATATAGCCCACCTCTTCGCCGGTCATGGCGTAGATGTGGAACTTTTTGAAGAAAGTGAAAATCTCGCTTTCAATATAAAAGACCTGCGCTCCGTTTTCGTCCGTGACATAAAATCTGTCCCGGAAAGAAAATATCTGCTGCTTTACACAAAGCTTCATTATGTACCTCCGGTATATTCAAAAGCGGAATATACTATTTGTATTGGTCGATGTTGTGGCGGTCGAAAAGCTTCAGCAAAAGGGGCTTGCGCTTTTTCTCCAGGCGACCCTCCTCGATGCGGTGAACCTCCCGACGGAAAAGAACCCAGCCGAATACCGTTCCCACATAGCCGAAGATGCAGTACATCAAAATGACATACCAATTCTGTTCGGAATAAAACGAATACATAAATGGAACGAAAATTGCGCCGCAGCAAAGGCCGTACAGCGGCAGAAAGCCGCTTTTGCGGGCGATGACGCCGCCCACAATGGCGCAAAGCAGCGGAAAAGCGCCCCATTCGTAAATGACGACGCGCACGGCGTCCGCCGTACCCGCCTGCATGGCGCAGCTTGCGGCGGTGAGCACCGCAAAAAAGCCGAACAGGATGGCGGCGGCTTCGCCGGTGGGCTTTAGGTTAAGCTTTTTCATCAATTAAACAATGGAGATTTTCTTGATAACGACTTTTTTGCTGGGCATATCGTTGGGGTAGGTGTCTACGGAAGCGATAGCGTCAACAACATCCATACCCTCGGTTACATGACCGAAAGCGGCATAGTCGCCGTCAAGGAATTTGCTGTCCTCATGAACAATGAAGAACTGGCAGGACGCGGAGTTGGGGTTCTGTGCGCGCGCCATGGAAATAACGCCGCGCTCGTGGCTGATGGGGTTGTCCCAGCCGTTGGATTTGAATTCGCCGGGAATTTTAACCTTGGAATCGCCGGTGCCGTTGCCCAGAGGGTCGCCGCCCTGAATCATAAAGCCCTTGATAATGCGGTGAAAGGTCAGTCCGTCATAAAAGCCCTCGGAAACGAGCTTTTCAAAGTTCTCCACGGTCTTGGGAGCGGCTTCCTTGTCAAGCTCCACCATAATAGTGCCGAAGCCTTTAACTTCAATTTTAATCATAACAAAAAATCCTCCGTTACTTTTAATAATAGTATAATACTATTTTTATGAACCAATGTAAATAGAGAATTTGTTAAATCTCTTTTTGAGAACGCCTTGCCTCGCCTCGGCAAATTCCGTGCTCTGCGGCGGAGCCGCCTTGCCTTCCCTGTACCCTGTAAGGCGAACTGAGCGTTCTCGGCTCCCCTTACACAGGGGAGCCGAGAACGCTCACAATTGCCGCTGTGTTCGCCCATAGAACCTTAAAAGTCACACCAAAAACTGTTTTGTAACTTTTTCGTAACAATTGTTACTCTTTTTTATCATACTCAAAGAGTTCTGCGGGAGAAATTTCGAGCACAGAGGCAATTTTTATCAAAAATTCCACGGAAAAAGGCCGCTGCATACTCGATGCCTCCACGGCGGCAAGATGCTGCCGGCTTATGCCGGCAGCATCGGCAAGTTTGGCTTGAGAAAGCCCTTTTTGCCGCCTGTGATACGCAATCAAAAATCCCACCTCGCGCATTTGGCGGCGCACATATTCGTCATCATGGTACGGCAAAAGCATCACATCCTTACAAAAGTATCATTTCCGTAAAAAAAGTTATTACAAAATGAAATATTTTCTGAAAAACCTATTGACAAAGCTCTTGGAGCGTGGTATATTATGGTCAAGATAAATGTTACAAATCGGTTAAAAAGATTTACAGCCAAAGGAAAAGCTCTTCACCCCTTTTGCGAAGAACATTTATCGCCGTTAGAAACTGATTGGATCGCCCGACGGGAGAGGGAAGGCGTTCTGATAATTGCTCAAAATTTATTCTTAAAAGGAGAAACTAACATGAAAAAGATTGTTGCTCTTGTTCTTGCTCTCATGATGGTTCTCAGCCTTGGTGTTTCCGCTCTTGCTCTTACCAAGATCGAACTCAACAAAGTTGAAAAAACCGATGACGGCAAAAAGCTCATCAAATTCGAAAACACTGTTGACATCCTCGGCGATCCCGCTGCTGACAAAGTTCTCTACACCGACGGTGCTAAAGGCGGCGTTGCATACTTCGTACTCAACACCACCGGCCTCAAGGATGTAAAGGCTACCTACAGCAATGACACTGTTAAAGCAGAAGTCATGGACTACAACCCCGAGACCATGGAATGGGTAGACGGCGTTGCATATCAGGTAGTTAGAAAAGACGGCAAAGCTATCGACGAATGGCTTAACAAGATCCCTGCATACGACAAGGATACTCAGCCCGATGGCCTTGATTGGAGCAAATGCGTTCCCGAAGGTGGCAAAGACCAGTATGGCTGGTGCGCATATGCTGCGAAAACTCTCAACAAATACTTCAAGACCACTCAGTTCTATGTAAAGACCACCAGCGAGATCAAAATCCTCAAGCTCACTGTTGCTGCTAACTACAGCGCTTCCTTCACCGAAGGTTCCGTTAAAGTTTCCGCTCTCAGAGTTGAAGACAAGAAGACCGTTTACACTGAGATGAAGATCGTCAACGACATCACCATCTTTGCATACGAGTATGTAAAATCTGCTGCAGAGTACAAATATGCTCTCGAGCTCTTCGACACCGGTTACTCCGATTACGAGACCTATGTGAACGGCTACAAGCAGGCTGACCTTGCTCAGATCATGGGCTCCAGAGTCATCTCCACCACTGCTTTCCGTGCTATCGAAGGCAAAAACATCACTGTTAACGTATATCCCAGCGCTAAAGAGAACGACAACAGAGTTGCAAAGAGCGCCGATGTCACCATCTACAACGTAGCTGCTGGCCAGAAGGGCGTAAACTTTGAGTACTATGAGAAAGAAGTTAAAGAAGCCAACAAGACCGCTCTTGCTGTTGACGGCGAGAACAGAAAAGTTGAGTTCGGTTTCTATGGTGATCAGGTTGTTAAATCCAAATTCACCGTAAACTTCGACCTTGATTGGACCTACTTCCAGCTCCGTGAGTTCTTCGGCAAAAAGATCGAAGAGCAGGATGTCGTAACCTACTACATCATCAAAGATGGCAAGGTTCTCAAAGAAGTTAAAGTTGACTACATGACTGTTGACTACAACGACACTGTTAAACTCTCCATCGATGGCGAGAACACCACCCTTGGTCAGTATCAGATCGCTGTTAAAGTTCCTGCAGAGAACAAAGGCGAGAAGAACCCCAACACCGGTGCTGAGTCCGTTATGGGCGTAGTAGCCGCTGTCGCTGTTGTTTCTGTAGCTGCTGCAGCTGCTGTTTCCCTCAAGAAATAATTTTCTTAGCAGGAAATAAAACAGAACAGACCTAAATGAATTCCGCCCGGAACCTCTCCTCCGGGCGGAGTTTTTTATACGAATTTTTATCGGAACGCAAAAAAGCAGGCTTCGCAATGCGAAGCCTGCTTTTCAAAAGTAATTTTAGCATAGTTCATAGTTGCTGTTAAATAAATGTTTTACATTAAAGAAATCCTCAAAACATTTTCATGTCGTACAGGATACACACGATGCTGTTCCTTGAATGGACTGTGAAGCAAAATTCGAGAAAGCCCGTGTGTTATCTCTGCTATCTGTTGAAATTCAGCATATTCTGCGGTATAATCTGCTTATAATAATGCGTGGCGATTGCAAATTATGGGGTTTCTTTATGTGCGTAAGCTACAAATTCTCCTGAGGATGAGAACTGCATACAGGAACTGCGCTTGAGGCGGCAAGCTCCTTCCGGACATTTGACGCCGCACGGGATGAGTTTATTGTGCAGAAAGGCTATACCGCTAATCGGTCGGATAAAGATGCCAAAGTCAAGTTTATCAAGCATAAATTTGAAGAGGCCGGTAATGCAAACACGGAAGCAGTATCGGAAGAAGCATATAAACCATGATGGATATTACGAAGAAATGAACCGGAAGACGGCGGGACCGGAGCCTAATCCATGCCCGGCTGCCGCATTGACTGGCTGTACACCGGTATGTCAAGGGCTTAACTGTTATTTTGTAGAAAAGGCGGCAGCAGCTTGCGCCGCTTCCGCCTTAAAATCATCTTGCTCTGTTTTGCATCTCAAAAACAAGTATTATTAGTTCTTTGCCAAGAGGCTGTTGTTCATTAACCGTTGCTATTTGCAATTGCCTGATCAATCAACTTTTGCAGCGCTTCAGCCTGTTTTGGGGCGGTTATCGCTCCGACAATCGGTTCACCAACAATATTGCCGTTCTTGTCAACTACGTATGTTGTAGGATAGGAGAACAGCCCGGATGTGAATTTTCCTGCCTCACTGTTTGAGTCAAACCAAATGTTTTTATATGAAACGCCTTTTTTTGTCAGAATGTCCTTTGCCTCGGATATTGCCGTTTCATCACCATCAAGGGTAAACGAGTTGATTCCGACTACGGCACCGCCTTTTTCGGCAAGCTGTTTGTTCAGCTCTTCCAGATCGGCAAGTTCATTGACACAGGGGCTGCATGTGGTAAACCAAAAATTTACTACAGTAACAGTGTTTCCTTCAAACAGCGTGCTGCTATCCACTTCATTACCGTCAAGGTCTTTACCATCGAATGCGGGGAACTTCATAAGATCATCCTTTTCGATAGGCTTGCCGTTTTCTGCCGGGACACTCATACTGCCATCGGAAGGCTTTCCCCCACAGCCGGGAAACTTCTGCTCAAGAATCGTCAATTTACCTTCAATCTCACGAATCTGTTCGGCACCTTCTTTGAGCAGCTTTAGCTCGTCTGCCTTGAACTGATCCTTTGCACTGTCAATCGTTTTAAGCAGGAAGTCACCATAATTACCGCCGTCTTCAATCGTTGCCATATCTTTGTCGGCAGAGATGAACACCTTTTCCCAAAGAGCGCTATTTTCAGACAGAATTGCGTTTTCCTGTTCCATCAGTTTTTGATGCAGCTCTGTTGCTTCGTCCTTTGTATCCGGTTCCGTCGCTATAAGTGCTGCAATTTCAGACTTATTATTTTCATCGTCTTTCTTATTGCCTTTGCTCATATTGCAGGCAGCAAGGCTGAGTATCAGCAGGAATGCAGTTAATACGGTTAAAATTTTCGTTGTTTTCATAGTTTTTACTCCTTTTCTGTATCGGATATAGGTTTTGCTGTTTTCACCTTTTCGGCAGGGCATCCGTCTTCTTTTTTACCGAAGCCGTAGTGGAAACTTATGGCCTTTGTGGGGCAGGCGCGGATGCACATTCCGCAACGGATGCATTCAGTGTGGTTGGGCGTTTTGGTTACATCCACATCCATCTTGCACGCTTTTGCACATTTTCCGCAGGAAACACATTTGTGGTTATCTACTTTCATCCCGAAAAGCGACACTTTGTTCAGCAGCGCATAAAATGCACCCAGCGGACACAGCCACTTGCAGAATGGCCTGTAGAAAAGTACACTCAGCACGATTACCGTAATCAAAATACCGAGTTTCCACGAAAAGAGTGTACCGAGTGCGGCACGAATTCCTGAATTGACAACAGCAAGAGGTATTGCACCTTCAAGCACTCCCTGAGGACAAAGGTATTTGCAGAAAAACGGATCTCCCATACCAACATCGTTTGTGATAAACGTTGGCAGTAAAACCACCATAAAAAGCAAAACGGCATATTTTATGTAGGTTAGCGGCTTTAGCTTTTTGGTAGATAGCTTTTTGGTCGGTATCTTGTGCAGTAGCTCCTGAAACCATCCGAATGGGCACAGAAAGCCGCAGATGAAGCGGCCAAGCAGCACACCGAGCAAAATGAGAAATCCTGTGATATAGTAGGAAACGCTGAATTTCGAGGATCCCACAACTGCCTGAAATGAGCCGATGGGACAGGCTCCCGATGCTGCCGGACAGGAATAGCAATTGAGTCCCGGTACACAAACGGCTTTCCCCTTACCCTGATAAATTTCGCCCTTAAAAAAATTCGGCAGATGTATGTTGGTCAGCAGTGTTGCTCCTGCTTGAATCAGCCCCCGGAAACGTGAGAGGAACTGCGATATGCCTCCCTTTTTCTTCTTCAATTTCTTGTTATCCAATTCCTACACACTCCAAACACAGCCGGATTGCTTTGCTTAAAACGGTTTCTGTCTCTCCGCGCCAGGCTCCGTAACACAGCATTGCAGCTCCGCAGATAAGCAGTACAACCTGAAAAACGGCTTTTTTAGATTGAATCAATTCGGTCACCCCTTTCTTTTGTGATCCCATTGTAGCACAGAAGGTATAAGATCCATGTTAAGAACGGAAACTTAACAGAAATCTTATATCCACATGGTATAATAAAATTGGTAATGAATCAGAAATCAAAGTGAGGAAATTTTCCATGCATATTTTAGTAGTTGAAGACGAGCGCGCATTGTGCGAAACTATCGTTCATAGTCTTAGGCGGCTTGCGTACAGCGTTGACTTTTGCTATGACGGAAACAAAGCGAATGAACTGCTTGGTGTTGAACGGTACGATCTCGTTTTGCTGGATCTTAATCTGCCGGGGGCAGATGGGATGACGATACTGCAAACACTGCGGCAAAACGACAGAGATACAAAGGTGCTAATCCTTTCGGCACGCAGTGGGGTTGCCGACAAGGTAGAGGGGCTGGATGCCGGAGCAAATGATTATTTAGCAAAACCTTTTCATCTGGAGGAGCTGGCAGCAAGGATACGCAGTCTGACTCGGCGGCAGTTTACACAGAACGATGTGGTTTTGACCTGCGGAAGGGTAGCTTTTGACACCAAGGCTCGTACCGCCAAAGCTGACGGGCAGGAGCTGACGCTCACCCGAAAGGAGGTAGGAATCCTTGAATATCTGCTACTCAATCAGGGACGTCCGGTCAGTCAGGAGGAGTTGCTCGACCATGTATGGGATAACCGGGTCGATAATTTCAGCAATTCGATAAGAGTACATATTTCTGCACTGCGAAAAAAGCTGCGTGCAGCCCTCGGTTTTGACCCTATCCATAACCGCATAGGGGAGGGGTATGTTATGGAGGAAGAGGTATTGTGAAAAAACTATCTTTGCAATGGCGTATCACCCTGATGACCGTATTCCTTATCGGAGCAACCTGTATTTTTATGAATGTCCTGATTGGATATTCCGGCAGACATTATATGGATTCCATCGGTTCTTATATTACGGGCTGCGAAGATACGAGCGGGGAAGAACCGGACTTTTTTGACCCTGAGCGCGCAAAACTTGAGCAAGAGCTGACTATTGTTGTTAATGGAGCGCAGACATCCTTTGTCTCTACCAACTGGTATATCACGGCAGCGGTAACGCTCCTGGGCGGTGTGCTTGCATATTTTTTAAGCGGACACGCACTGAAACCCCTGCGTACATTTACATCACAAATAGAAAAGGTTCAGCCAAACAATTTGACGGACATGAAAATCACCGAAGAGGTTCTGCCGGAGTTTCGGCAGTTCAGCAGGTCATTTAATCAGATGCTTGACCGTCTTGACGAGGGCTTTTCCGCCCAGCGACAGTTTACGGGAAACGCCGCCCATGAACTGCGCACACCACTTTCGCTGATGCAGGCACAGCTCGAGCTTTTTTCCGCGGAGCATTCCGATATGCTACCGGAAACGGCAGAATTTCTTCGCTTACTTTGTGAACAAACCGAACGGATGACCCAGATGACAAAAACTCTGCTTGAGATGAGCGAGCTTAGGACGGTGCCATGTGATGACCGCATAGAGCTTGGGGCTATGATAGAGGAAATCTTTGCCGACCTTGCCCCGCTTGCGGATAGAAAAGGTATAAGCTTAGAAAGCGCAGGTGACGGAGTTATGCTCGGCAGTGACGCGCTGATTTATCGCATGCTCTTTAATCTGACTGAAAATTCTATACGCTACAATCAACCAAATGGTAATGTGCGTATCACGGTAGCAGACGAAGACAGTCAACTTGTTATTAGAGTTGCAGATACCGGCTGCGGTATACCGACAAAATACAGAGAAAGCATTTTTCAGCCATTTTTTCGGGTAGATAAATCCCGAAGCAGAGAAAACGGCGGCGTGGGATTGGGGCTGTCGCTGGTCTGGGAGATCGTTACGCTGCACGGCGGCGAGATTCGGGTAGAGGAAAGCTCGGAAAAGGGGACAACTATGGCAGTGAAGTTCCCCACAGATAAGAAAACAAAGTAGCGGAGGACTGCTATCTGATTTTGGATTGAGACCATCCCATACTTTGTGTAAATACAATACGAACACAAGAAAAGGCGGCAGAGAGTAGGAACTCCCTGCCGCTTTTGGTTATATAGCTTTATGCGAAAATCAGTTCCGCATTTACAATCTCCATAGCTCAGTTTCGGATGCTGTTCATCGATAAAAATAAAAAATCCGAACGCATTCCCGATAGGGAAGAAGTTCGGATTTTTCATATGTGGTGGAGACATGCGGACTCGAACCGCAGACCTCTTGCGTGTGAAGCAAGCGCTCTAACCAGCTGAGCTATGCCTCCGTATCGGTACTTGCCTATTATAGCACTTTTATTTGTCGCTGTCCACAATATTATGAAAAAATTTATAATTCGTTAACCAAAAGTATTCCTATGCGTGCTAAAATCAAAATACAATAATTTTCAAGAAGAGGCTTATCAGATGATTTTACAAAAACTTCGGCAGTTCATGTACGGAAGATACGGCGGATATCAGCTTGGCGTCGGGATTTTGGTTGCTGCGATTTTGTGCCAAATGATTTATACCCTCACGCGATTTTGGCCGCTGTACCTTGTTGCGGCGCTGCTTTACGGAATTGATATTTTTCGGGTGCTGTCCCGCAATATTCCCAAGCGCCAGGCGGAAAACCGCAAGTTTATGAATTTCATTTGGAAAATAAAGAATTTTTGGGGCAATATAAAATGCCGTTTTGAAGAAGCAAAAAACTATAAGCACTTCAAGTGCCCGAACTGCAGCCAAAAAATAAGAATCCCGCGCGGGCGCGGCAAAGTGGAGATTTGCTGCCCGAAATGCGGTACTCGCTTTGTCAAAAAAGTTTGAGCACAGCTTGAGCACGGTTTGAGCATGGCTTGAGCACGGAATTTTCAGGAGGATTTTTATGAGCAAAAAACTTTTACTTATAATCAATCCCGTTTCGGGAATGCGGCTTGCGCCGCTTTATATTCAAAAAATTTGCGCCGTCCTTGCAGAGGGAGATTGGGACGTTTTTACTATGCTTACAACAAAGCGCGGCGATGCAACCGAGTGGGCAGAAAAATACGGTACGGATTTTGACCTTGTGGTCGCCTGCGGCGGTGACGGAACCTTCAACGAGGTGGTTTCCGGCAACCTGCACGACGCAAAAAAGCCGCTTGGATATATTCCCTGCGGCAGCACGAATGACTTTGCCGCGAGCATCGGGCTTTCATCCGAGGTTGGCGCTGCGGCGAAGGCTATCGCCGATGGGCATGTGCACTCCATCGACGCAGGCTCATTCGGCGGGCGCGGCTTCACCTATGTTGCATCCTTCGGTGCGTTCACCCGTGCCAGCTACGCCACCAGCCAGGGCGCAAAGAATGTACTCGGGCACCTTGCGTACATTCTGCAAGGCGGGCTTGAGATTAAAAACATCCGTCCGGAGTATGTTTCTATCGAGGCGGACGGCGTTACCCACGAGGGCGATTATCTTTTCGGCGCGATAAGCAATTCCACATCGCTTGGCGGAGTGCTTTCGCTTTCGCCGGAGCTTGTGGACATGAACGACGGTAAATTCGAGGTAATTTTAATTAAAGTGCCGGAAAATGCCGTGCAGCTCACCCGAATTATTCACGCCATCACCACTCAACAGCTTGACGAGTGCGAGCTCATCGACTTTTTCCCCGCATCACACATCATTGTGAATAAGAACCCGCCCGGCGGGTGGAGCCTTGACGGTGAATTTGAGCAGGGTGAAAATGGCGTGGAGATTGAGAATCTCCATTCCGCGATTCAGCTTGTGTTTTAATTTTATAAAAGAAGCCCTCCGCCGTGGCGGGGGGAGCTTGCGAATAAAAAGCCCTGCCGTCGGCAGGGCTTTTGCGTATTTTACTCGCTCACTGCGGCGGCAACTTCGTTATAGTATTTTTTTGCGCCGGTGTGCAGTGAGCCGACCTTAGTCGCCTTGGCAGTGTCTGCGTTTATTTCGGCGCCCTTGCTGTGGGCGGCGGAAAGCTCGTTCAGATTGTTGAAAAGCGACGAAACAACACCGTAAACCGCATCGGAGGAAAGGTTGCTGCGGCAGATGAGCAGAACGTCAATGCACACTGTGGAAACGGAATTTTCCGTGCCGTAAACCTCGCTTTTAATCACACCGTCCGTGAAAAACGGGCAGCTTCGCCGCAGCTTGGAGCCGCTTCCGCTGGTGGAAACCGGCAGAAAGCGGATGGAGTGCGTTTCCGCATAAATGCTGATGTTGGAGCTTGGCAGGGCAGAAACAGCGAAAATCGCGTCAATGCTGCCGTTCGCCAAACCCTCGCTTGCCTCGGAAAAGGTCTGGTACTTGACGGTGATAAGGTCGTAGGTTATGCCGTAGGCTTCAAGAATCTGCCTTGCAGCGGCCTCCGTGGCGGTGCCGTATTTGCCCACGGCAACGGTTTTGCCCAAAAGGTCGGAAACGGTCTGAATATCCGTTCCGGCGTTCACGATAACCTGCACGGCCTCGCTGTAAAGGGTCGCAAGCACGGAAAGCCCACGCTGCTTGTTCTCCTCGTACATCTCCTTGCCGTTTTGAGCATAATAGAGAATGTCGCTTTGCACAAAGCCAAAATCTGCGTCGCCTTTGGTGAGCATCTCGATGTTTTGGATGGAACCGGTGGTGGAAATTACATTGGTGCTGCTGCCGAGGTACTTGTCCCAAACCCCCGCCATGCTTATGCCAAGGCTGTTGTACGCGCCGCCGCTTTTTCCGGTGACAAACATATATTTTTCGCCGGACGCGGAGGCTTCTTTTTTTGAGCACGCGCACATGAGCATGAGCACCGCCATGAGCACGGCGATTATTTTAACGGATTTTTTCATACGCCGCCGCCTTTTTTAAGAAAGGAAATGTAAATCGCACCGAAGAACGCCTGCGGCGCAACACGGCACAGCGCGCGAAGCTCGCGGTCTGCGCCGGGCTTGCCCGCGCCGTTTTCCAGCAGGTGAACAATGTACGCCGCAATGTGCCGTTTGTCGATTTCCTTGAGCGCCGCCATGCGGTACGCAATTGCTTTTGCGTTTCTAAAGGCAGTGTTTACTGTGGCAATGCTTGCTTCTTCGGCAGGAAGGTACGCCGCGAGCACCGCCTTGCCGAACTCCTCTATGGTGTAAAGCGGCTTCGGATCCACCTCGTAAAGCTCTCCGGCAGTTTCCGCCGCCAGCAGCGGAAACTCGTACTTCATTCTGCCGAAGCGGCGCTGCTGCGCTTCCGCCAGCGCCTTTACAGGCAGCGCACGGAAGTATTCGCCGCGCTCGCTTACGGAAATGCAGCTGCATTTAATCATGATATTTGCGAGGAATTTTGCGAAAAGATTGTTCATACGCTCGGTTTCGCCCTTTTTGAAGGAGTAGAATGCGCCCTCGTACTCACCGAAGCTGCGCATGGTGTCGTTGTAGCCGAGAGCCATGTTCACCTGCGCCTGCGCCGGGTCAAAGGTCATGGCGGGTCCGAGGTAGAAATGCGGCTCAATTATGCGAACCGGGTAGTTCGTCTGATATTTCGCCTCAAGCCCGGAGGCTTTAAGGCGAACGCCGATGATTTCCTCCGCACCCATGTCAAGGGCAAGGTTCACCGGGAAATTGTCGCTGTAACCGCCGTCCACATAGCGGGTTCCGGCGATTTCCTTCGGCTCCATGGAGGGGAACACCGCCGAGGAGGCGAGAAGATAGTCCTCCATCATGCCGAAGGGGATTTCCGCAAGGGTAAAAGGACGGCTTTTCAGCGACGGATATTCGGAGGTCATAATGCCAAGCTCCACATGGCCGTCGCGGATTTCCTTTTCGGAAAAGAACTTGTTTATAAGCCCGCCAAGGGGGAAGGGATCCATACGAACGTTCACTGCGTCGTCCGCAAGGTCGCCCATAATGCCCTTGAGGGAAGCGGCGATACCGCTTGTGTCTATAAGCTGAGAAAGTTGGCTGGGGGTTCTGGTGACAATGTCTTCGGTGGTGATGCTGCTCCACATTTCAAGACCGCCCTCATAGTTGCCGCTTGCAAGCAGAGCTGCGTTCAGCGCGCCCACAGAAGAACCTGTGGTTATCTGAAAGTCAATTCCAAGCTCACGGATAGCCGTCCAAAATCCCATTTGATACGAACCCTTTGCTCCGCCGCCGGCAAGAACGATTGCTCTTTTCATAAAGTCAGTACCTCCGTTCATATTATTATTCTGCTGTTATAATAATATAAATCTGTGAACTTTTCAATATTAGAGCGGTGAATTGACCGTAAAATATAAATAAAAACCGCATAAATAAATACGAATATAATACTCTTAATTATATAATATCTGCGCTTAAACGACAAAAACCGCATAAATAAGCCGATATTTGTCCTGGGAATGCGAATATCAAAAAAGTCCGGCGCGGCGAGCGGCAATAGGACGGCAAAAAAGACAGATTGTTAAAATCGGTGGGTTCTGCCGCTGCGGCTGACCCTGTTTTTAGATTTCGGGGGACAAAAAAGACCGTCAACTTTTCGCAGATTGCGACCAGCGGGCGGTCTGATTTTCGGTATTTTTTGTGTTCAGTTCGGCAAATCACAGTTTATTCAACATCGTTATAGATTTCAATACCAAGGATTTTAACAATCGTTCCTTCAAGGTATTCATCTTCCGTTGTATCTTCTGCACCAATTCTATGCACATCTTCAACTTCATACAAAATAGCCTTATACACAACTGTGCCGCCATCTTTTAAATGCATACGAGTAGGTATCAAGCAAATGATTGCTAGCAAAATACAAATACCGATGATTATTTTCTTCTTCATGCAATCACACTCCTTTGTTAAATTCAAGTTTGTTTCTCAATTTCGTATTCAA